>NZ_JAGHKN010000029.1:0-70003 GCF_023093475.1 Methylobacterium sp. 37f | reverse complement strand
GGCCGAGCGCACGGTCGATCGGCTCTGGACTGTCGTCGGCAATCTGCTCGACGCCTTCACCCCAACCGAGTGCGCAAACTACTTCGCTGCCGCCGGTTACGATCCGGAGTAGGTGGAAACCGCTCTAGGCTTCGGCAAGCCCACGACCGCTCCTACAGCGGCGACGCTTACGGGTGCAAACTTCGGTGGTGCGGTGGCGTTCAGCGCTTCGACCGGCTCGTATCTCAATGTAAGCGATGGTATCACGAGCGCTAGCCTGTCCGTGGATTCAAACAGCCTAAAGTCTGATGGTACCGCCCTTGGTACCGGCAACCTGGCAGCTGCGGACGTTGCAGATGCATACAACGTTCAGTTGGCTGCGTCAGGCTCCTCTATCCGGGCTGAAATCTCCGGAAGTGCCATCGCGTTCAAATCTGCCGACCTGGGTTCGACAGCCGTTGTTGATGTCAAAATCCGCGCTGCTTCAGTGGATACCGGCTTTGGTACTGCGGTCGGCAACGCAACTGGTACAGCCGTTGCTGGTGCTGCCGGATCCGGTGGTATCACTGGACTCTCCGCGCTCGGCGCCGACGCTTCAGACGGTTCGGCCAAAGCGATCATCACGGGTTCGATCGCTGTTCCGAATACAAATGACTACACCACAACGCCGAAGGACTCTTCCTTTACTATCAAGCTTGGCGATAATCAGGCCAAGAAAATCACCCTTAACAGCTCTAACCTTGATGCAACAGCGACTCCGGCTGAGATTGTCGCCGCAATCAACACCCAATTTAAGGCCGACACGGGCTTGAGCGGCAAAGTCGAGGCTAGCCTTGATAGTGCCGGAAAACTCCAGATCAACTCGACCGCAATCGGCGCAGACCAGAAGATTACAATCAACGCAGCACAGACTACAATTCTTGCCAACCAGATCGATATCGGCTTTGGTCAAGCTGCAGCTACGATCAAGCCTGCTGTGCGGACGGCTGTAGGGGTCAATAGTTCCGGTTCGACCAACTCGACCCGCACGTCGCTGTCTAAGCAGTTCAACGAGTTGCTGAACCAGATCACCCAGCAGGCCAAGGACTCGAGCTACAACGGCATTAACTTGCTCTACCGTTCAGGGGATGATGCGAAAGAGAACTCCCTGAAGGTGACCTTCAATGAGACTGGCTCGTCAAGCATCACCATCTCGGGCTCTAAGCTGGACTCCGATGGTCTCGGCCTCACGGCTGTGACCGGCGGCTTCCAGAACGATGACGAGATCAACAAGACGCTGACGGCCATCACGGCCGCCACCAGCCAGCTTCGCGCGCAGGCCTCGACCTTCGGCTCCAACCTCTCGGTGGTGCAGAACCGTCAGGACTTCTCGAAGAACCTGATCAACATCCTCGACACCGGATCGGCCAACCTGACGAACGCGGACCTCAACGAGGAAGCCGCCAACTCCCAGGCCCTGTCGACCCGCCAGTCGCTCGGCATCTCGGCGCTCTCGCTCGCGAACCAGGCGAACCAGGGCATCCTGCAGCTCCTCCGCTAAGGGATAAGCCCGTCGCCGGCCTTGGGGCCGGCGGCTTTCTCCATCTTTCCATCGAACCGTATAAAAAAGGCCGGGGCTCATCGCCCCGGCCTTTTTTCGTTTGGGTCGGCGCTTCGGCTCAAGCCGTAAGGTCGAGCGGACGAGCAGATAGCTTGGCCCGGGCCTCGGCTGCCTCGGCATAGGCGCGGGCCTTGAGCACCACCGGGTCCGGCAGTTGTATCACCACGTCACCCGAGGCCGGATCGACTTCCTGATAGATCACTGTCTTGGTGTCCTGGTCGATCCGGATACGCGGCTCCATCGCGGCCTGAGCCGCTCGTGGGGTTCTGGCGTCCTCGTCCGGTTCAGGAGCCCGTGCCGTCCCGATCCGGGCATCGGAACTCTGGTCCTGACTGCGGATATCGACCTTGACCGCAGGCGCAAGGGGAGCTGGAGCCTGGACAGGCTGAACGGGAGAGATCGGGGCCGGCGTTGCGCCGACGACGTAGGATGCTGGCGTCGCGCCTAGGCTGGGGATCGACATCGCACGCTCCTGCGGTCCGGCTGTTGCGGTCGTCTTCTAGACACGACGCGCGACGTGAATGGGATCTTAAGGAATCCGTTCGGGCGCGAGGATCTTGATCCGCAAGCTCAAGCCGACAATAAATTCAGCACTCGAATTTTAACGACCCATCAGATCTCGATCGCACCAACTCCGTGAGGGTCGAAGGCTACGCTCTTAATAATCGCGAAGACGGGCGTGCCGGGGGCAAGGCTAAGATCCT
The DNA here is from genome assembly GCF_023093475.1 of Methylobacterium sp. 37f. NCBI lineage: Bacteria > Pseudomonadati > Pseudomonadota > Alphaproteobacteria > Hyphomicrobiales > Methylobacteriaceae > Methylobacterium > Methylobacterium sp. 37f. The sequence continues at coordinate 67,720 of NZ_JAGHKN010000029.1, read as the reverse complement.
GAACGGAGGCCCGCGTCAGGCGCGCGGAGAGTACGGCACCGCTGCAATCCACCTCCACCAGCACGGCACCCTCGGCCTGATCACGAAGGGCCGAGACGCGGCCGCTCAGTCGGTTGCGAGCGCTCAGGCCCCGCGGATCGTCAAGAGAGAGCAGAACGTCGCGGGCGGGCACGTGGATTCGTACGGTGGTTCCGACCGCCTGGCTCAGACGTGGCACCAGCAGGCGCCCTGCACGGCCGGAGAGACGTGTCAGCCCTGCATTCGGCACGTCCGCCTCCACCACCATGTCGAGGAGCGCGCCGGCCTGGGCGGCATGAAAGACGCCGAGGTCACCCCGCCGCAGGATGGCCTCGGCGGGTCCGGCGGCGGCGATTCGGCCGCCCTCCAACACCACGATGGTGTTGGCGAGCCGGGCCACCTCGGAGACCGCATGGCTGACATACACGATGGGGAGGCCGGCAGCGTCGCGCAGGCGTTCGATCAAGGGCAGGATCTCGGCCTTGCGCTCGGCATCGAGGGCGGCCAGCGGTTCATCCATGAGAAGAAGGCGGGGCCGCGACAGCAGCGCCCGACCGATCGCGACCCGTTGGCTCTCGCCACCGGAAAGACCTACGACCTGCCGGTCGAGGAGATGGCCGATGCCCAGAAGATCGATCACTGCCCCTGGTTCGAGCCCGGCTGCATCGCGCAGCCCGCGCGCGAACCAGCGCCCATAGGCAAGGTTCTGCCGCACCGAGAGGTGGGGTATCAGCCGCGCCTCCTGAAAAACCGTTCCGATCCGACGCCGATGCGTGGGCACATGGATGTTGCGGACCGTGTCGAGGAGGATTTGATCGTCCAGGGCGATCCGGCCCCGGTCCGGTCGAACCAGCCCGGCCATGCAGGCGATCACCGTGCTCTTGCCCGACCCTGAGCGGCCGAACAGAACGGTCAGCCCAGGAGGCGCCGTGAAGGCCGCGTCGAGGTCGAAGGCGTCCCGCTTGAGAGCGAGATCCACCGTGATCGTCATGCCCCCCCGCCTCCTCTCGCCATCTGCTCATGACCTTGGCCCAGCCGACGCCCAAGTCTGCGGGCGAGAAGCTCCGAAATGAGCAAGGCCCCCATCGAGATGGCCACCGAGATCAGGGTGAGACGTAGGGCGCCCGCTTCGCCACCGGGCACCTGGGTCAGCGTATAGATCGCCGACGGCAGGGTCTGGGTCTCGCCGGGGATATTCGAGACGAAGGTGATGGTCGCCCCGAACTCCCCCATCGCCTTGGCAAAGGCCAGGACCGTGCCGGCCAACACACCCGGCAGAGCGAGCGGCAGAGTTACGGTGAGAAAGACGGCGAAGGGGCTGGCGCCCAGGGTCGCGGCGGCTTGCTCCACTCGACGATCCACGGCCTCCAGGGACAGGCGCATGGCCCGAACCATCAGGGGGAAGCCCATCACGGCGCAGGCTAGTGCTGCTCCGGTCCATCGGAAGGAGAGCACGATGCCGAACTCGGCCAGCATGCTCCCGAAGGTACCCCGTCGCCCGAAGGCGAGAAGGAGGAGGTAACCCGTCACGACGGGCGGCAGGATCAGCGGTAGATGGACCAGACCATCGAGAAGCGCACGCCCTGGAAAGCGCTTCCGCGCCAGCACCCAGGCGATCGCAAGCCCCGGGACGAGGCTTGCCAAGGTGGCGACGGCCGCGACGCGCAGGCTCAGCGCGATCGCGCTTCCCTCGTCCGGAGTCAGGCCGAACATGTCCAGAAGCGGATTGACCAAGGATCGTGGACCCGGATCGGACCGGTCAGGTCCGATCTTCCACGCCGATAAACGAGAACCCCTGGCGTTCGAAGAATACCCGTGCGGCCGGACTGCGCAGATAGGCGAGAAACTCCGCTGCGTCCGGGTTGGTTGAAGCCTTGGTGAGGGCGACAGGATAGATCACGGGCGGGTGGCTCGCAGCCGGAAACGGAGCGATGACCTTGACGCTCGTGTCCGAGATCGCATCCGTTGCATAGACGATGCCGAGGGGCGCCTCGCCGCGGGCGACGAGGAGGAGAGCGGCGCGGACATTCTCGGCCTGAGCGACCCGGTCCTTCACGCTGTCCCAAGCCCCAAGCGTTTCGAGGGCGGCCTTTCCATATTTTCCCGCCGGGACCGCTTCGACATTGCCCATGGCGATGCGTCCCTTACCCAGAGCCTTCGTGAGGTCGAGACCCGGCTTGAGATCGACGGTGAGAGACGAGTCCTTCGGCGCGATCAGCACCAACGCATTGCGCAGAAGGCTGGTGCGGGTCGAAGCCTGAATGCTGCCCTTGACCGCCACGTAGTCCATCCAGGCAAGATCGGCGGAGAAGAACAGATCGGCAGGCGCGCCAGCCTCGATCTGCTTGGCCAGAGCGCTGGACGCTGCATAGGAAATCCTGGTGGTCTTTCCCGTGGCCTTCGTCCAGGCCCCGCTAACATCATCCAGCGCGTTCTTCAGGCTGGCGGCCGCGAAGACCACCACCGGCGCCTCGGCACAGGCAGGGGTTCCAGCGACTGCCAGGACCAGGCACAGGATCGCACCGAGCCACGCCCGCCGAATCTGCACCATCACCCTGTCTCCCGTTGCCAGCCAAGCCGATCCGGCAGGTCGGCCATAGCATGGTTCGGAACAACGCCGTCAGTTGCCGCGATCTTCGTCCTCCGAGGGCGAGCGCTCCGAGCGGTGCAGACGGCTCAACAGAACCAGCATCGAACCGGGAAGTGGCCCCATCAAAGTTTCGGCATCCGAAAAGATGCCCCGGTCGCGAACGAGGCGACGGCGGGCCTTGGACCTCTCTGCGAGGACGACCGGCGTTCGACCGCCGGTTCTTCTGATTTTCATACGCACAACGCACGCTCCGAAACCGACGTGAGCCTGGAGAAGCCACAGCAAACGCAGATCTCACGCTTACGTTCCGGCCAAGCTTCCGCGCCTGGTGGCGGCGGGACGTCGCGGGTGATAGAGCCCCGGGCATGCTCGAAGGCCTGCCCCCCCACCGCCCGACCCATGTGCTCCGCCTCCTCACCGATGAGGGCTCGGCGCGCGCGATGACCGATCTTCTCGGCGAGATGTTCGACCCGACTCAGACAGCGGTCGCCGCCTTCGAGGCGGAGGACGGACAGACGTGGAGGCTGGAGGCCTACTTCGCCGACGCCCCAGACGAGGACATGATCCGCGACTTGATCCGGCCCGTGGTGGGTGAACAGGCGGATGTCGCGAGCTTCGAGACCATCGATCAGCAGGATTGGGTCCGTGCATCCCTGGAAGGCCTGAAGCCCGTGCGGGCCGGACGCTTTCTCGTTCATGGCAGCCACGACCGCGACACGGTGCGGGCGAACGATCTTGCCATTGAGATCGAGGCGGCGCTGGCTTTCGGGACCGGCCATCACGGTACGACACTCGGCTGCCTCAAAGCCTTGGCGGAGATCCTCAAGCGCGGGCGCCCCGCCCACGTGCTCGATGTCGGCACCGGCACCGGCATCCTGGCCTTCGCTGCGGCCAAGGCGCTTCATACACCGGTCATCGCTGGAGACCTCGATACCGAAGCGGTGACCACCGCGGTCGGCAATGCCCGCCTCAATGGCCTCGGGCCGGTGCTGCGGCTCTACCAGGGACCGGGCGTCCGCCATGCGCTCGCCGATCGACCGCGCCGGTTCGACGTGGTCTTCGCCAATATCCTGGCGCGCCCCCTGAAGGGCTTGGCACCCTCCCTCACGGCGGTCGTTGCCGATCAAGGTATCCTGATCCTGTCCGGCCTGATCGAGCGCGACGTCCCGGGCGTCCTCTCGACTTACCGCCACCGCGGGTTTCACCTCGCCCGTCACGGCCTGATCGAGGGCTGGGCCACCCTGGTGCTGAAACGTGGCGGCAGCGCCCCACGTCCGCGTCGAGGCTGGTTGCGGCACTCCTGAGCCCGGCGTAACCCTGGGCGCCATGACCCGCGCCCGTTTCCAGACCTTCGATGATCCGAGCCACAGCCAGGGCGCAAGCCGCATCCGGGCCCTCCGTGACGCCCTGCGTGCAGCCGGGCTCGATGGGTTCGTGGTCCCCCGTGCCGACGAGCATCAGTCCGAATATGTCGCCCCGCAAGCCGAGCGCCTCGCTTGGCTGACCGGCTTCACTGGATCGGCTGGTACCGCCGTGATCCTGCACGATGAAGCCGCGCTCGTCGTCGACGGACGGTATACCCTGCAGGCGCCGGCTCAGGTCGATACCGCCATCATCACTCCGGTACCGCTGGCCGAGAGTCCCGTCGCGGCCTGGGTCGGCGCCCACCTTAAGCCGGGCGAAGTTCTTGCCTACGATCCCTGGCTTCACACGCCCGACAGCGTGGCGCGCCTGGGGCGAGCAGCGAGTAAAGCCGGAGCGACCCTCCGAGCCGTGGAAGCGAATCCTGTCGACAGCGTCTGGACCGACCGGCCCGGCTCACCCGCGGGCAGCGTGGTGGTCCATCCCTTGGCGTTCGCTGGAGAGGCCGCAGCCGAAAAGCTCAGTCGCATCCGTGCTGCCCTGGCTGATGTCGATATTGCGGCTCTGGTGATCTCCGATCCGCATAACCTCGCCTGGGCCTTCAACCTGCGCGGCTCCGATGTAGCGCATACGCCTCTGGCGCTCGGCTATGCAGTGGTGCCGCACGAAGGGCGCGCCACCCTCTACCTGATGTCGCCGAATCTCAGCCCGGAGTTGCGCACCGCACTGGAACCTCTCGCCGACCTTCATCCGCGCGCAGCCTTCGAGGATGGTCTCGCCGCGCAGGCGGCAAACGCCGCCCGTGTCAGGCTCGATGCCGGCACGGCGGCCTACGCCTTGAAGCTTCGTGTCGAGGCGGCCGGCGGGGTGGCTGATCTCGGCCCCGATCCGATCACCGCCATGAAGGCCGTCAAAAATTCATCGGAAATCGCCGGCACCCGGGCGGCGCATCACCGTGATGGCGTCGCGGTCACACGCTTCCTCGCTTGGCTCGATGGCCAGGGCGAGGGGCTGACCGAGATCGCCGCGGTCGAAGCGCTGGAGGATTTTCGTGCGGAGAGCGGCCTTCTCCGCGATGTCTCGTTTCCAACGATCTCGGGCAGCGGCGCCAACGGTGCCATCGTGCACTACCGGGTGAGCCGGGAAACCAACCGACACATCCTGCCTGGCGAGCTGTTCCTGGTGGATTCCGGAGCACAATACGAAGATGGGACCACCGACATCACCCGTACGGTGGCGATCGGCATGCCGTCGGAAGCGATGCAGGATCGTTTCACACGCGTCTTAAAAGGACATCTGGGCATTGCCCGCGCGGTCTTCCCGCAGGGAACGACGGGTGCGCAGATCGATTCCTTCGCGCGCCTTCCACTCTGGGAAGCCGGGCTCGACTTCGACCACGGGACGGGCCACGGGGTGGGGGTCTTTCTGTCGGTCCATGAGGGGCCGCAGCGCATCGCCAAGACCGGAATGGTCGCCCTCGAACCGGGCATGATCCTTTCGAACGAGCCGGGCTACTACAAGCCGGGCGCCTACGGCATTCGGCTGGAAAACCTCGTCCTTGTCGAAACGCGGACGATATCCGGCGGCGAACGGCCGATGCTCGGTTTTGAGACCCTGACGTTGGCGCCCTTTGATCGGCGTCTCATTCGCCTCGATCTGCTGACCCCCGAGGAGCGAACCTGGATCGACAGCTACCATGCGCGGGTATGTGCCGAATTGAGCCCGGGTCTGGACGTTGCAACCCGGAACTGGCTCGAGCAGGCCACGCGGCCATTGACCACCGTCGCTTGAGGCAGAGCCGCACCGGGCAGCAGACATGCACCGACCGTGCGACGATCCTATCGACTCCGCCTGGCTGGTCCGGCTCGGAAAAATCGGAGACAGAGGGTCTCGCGGCTTCGGCATTTTGTGCCCGCGTGGAACGGACGTAACCTCGCCGCTTCCGGAACCGAATAGGCCCTGATGATCCGGCTTCTCGCCCTGGCGCTTACGCTGTTCGGTCTCCTCCTTCCTGTCGTGCATGCGCAGGGATTCAAGGTGCCGACCGACCTGGTGAAGGCGTCCCTCGTTGGGGAGCCTTCTGCGATCCGGCCTGGCGAGCCCTTCACGGTCGGCATCCGCTTGGTGATGCGTCCGCATTGGCACATCTACTGGCGCAATCCTGGGGATTCTGGCCTCGCCCCGGAGATTGCCTGGACCTTGCCCAAGGGATTTTCGGCTGGCCCGATCCAGTGGCCGGTGCCGAGCCGCATCCCGGTCGCGCATCTGATGAATTTTGGCTACGAGGGCGAGGCTGTTCTCCTGGCCGAGATGATGCCACCGGCCACGCTGGCGCCGGGTAAGGCCGTGACGCTGCAAGCCAAGCTGACCTATCTTGTCTGCGAGCGCGAATGCGTGCCCGGGTCGGCCGAGCTTCGCCTGCCCCTGCCGGTCGCCGCGAGCGGCACCAGTTCTGGAACGGCACCGGGCGCGATGATGCTGTTTGCGGAAGCTAGAGCAGCCCTGCCAGTTCCCGCGCCTTGGCCGGTGCGCTACGGCAGCGAGAACGGGCGTCTGCAGATCCACCTTGCCACGTCTTCCGACGTCAGGGCGTCTGCGGTTGCCTACTTCCCCTATGCGGAGACCGCGATCGAGAATGCGGCGTCCCAGCAGGCACGCAGCGATGCCAGCGGGCTGCATATCGATCTGGCACGCGGCGACGCGACGGAGGTCGCGCCGGCAAGCCTGCCGGGCGTTCTGGCCTTCGACGAGACGACGCCTGACGGCGTGGTCCGACGCGCCTACGCGGTCGGGGAGCCACCATCATCTACGGCTCTCGCCTCCACCGCAGCGTCGTCCGCTCCGGCCACGCCGATACCCACCCAGACATCAGAAGACGGGCTAACCCTTTGGAGCGCCGCCGGCCTCGCCTTTCTGGGTGGGCTCCTTCTCAACCTGATGCCTTGCGTCTTCCCGGTCCTGTCGATCAAGGTGCTGAGCCTTGTGCAGCATTCCGGCGAGCCGCTCCGGCGCATTCGGTTGCATGGCCTCGTCTACACCGCAGGTGTCCTGACAGCCTTCCTCACGCTTGCCGGACTGCTGATTGCGCTGAAGGGAGCGGGTGCCGGAATCGGGTGGGGCTTTCAGCTGCAATCGCCGTTGGTGGTCGCGGGCCTTGCCTACCTGTTGTTCGCTATGGGCCTCAGCTTGTCCGGCGTTGTGCATGTTGGTGCGGGGATCGTCGGGATCGGCGACGGACTGAGCCGACGGGCCGGGCTGGAGGGATCGTTCTTCACAGGCATCCTCGCCACCGTGGTTGCAACACCCTGCACCGCGCCCTTCATGGGATCGGCGGTCGGTTTCGCGCTGACGCAGGAGGCTGGTGTCAGCCTGGCGGTATTCGCCAGCCTCGGCCTCGGCCTCGCGCTACCCTTCCTTGTGCTGACGATCTGGCCAGCGGCATTGCAGCGTCTGCCTCGGCCGGGTGCCTGGATGGACACCCTGAAGGGTGCCCTAGCCTTTCCAATCTACGCCACGGTGGCCTGGCTGGTCTGGGTCCTGGCTCAGCAGGTTGGTGCGGCCGGCCTGCTCGCCGCCCTCATCGGCCTCGTCCTCGTGGGATTCGCGGCCTGGGTCTGGGAACGTGGCCAAGCGGCTGGGCGGGTGGGTGGCTGGATCGCACGCGGAACCGCCATCGCGGCGATGGTCGCGCTTGCCGCGCTCATCTTCGGACTCGACCGGGACAGATCCACGTCCACAACGGCGCAGGCGGAGCAGGACGCTTTCAGCCAAGCGCGTCTCGATGGACTTCTGGCAGAGGGCAAGCCGGTCTTCGTGAACATGACGGCAGCCTGGTGCATCACCTGCCAAGTCAACGAGCGCGTCGCCCTGCGATCCGATGCCGTTCAGGCTGGTTTGAAGGCGCGCGGAATTACTTATCTCAAAGGTGACTGGACCAACCAGAATCCCGAGATCACCCGCCTGCTTGAGCGCCACGGACGGAGCGGAGTTCCGCTATATCTCCTGTATGCAGGCTCTAAAGAGCCGACCGTCCTACCGCAGATCCTGACGCCCGGCCTGGTTCTGGAGGCTCTGAGTACGGTGTCTGTCTCAGCCGCCGATCGCAGCGCAGCCCTGAGCACTGGGCCATAGATCGAACCGAGCGTAGGCCAGACTCTGATGCCAGCGGGTATTCCAACGGCCACGCGGGCGAGGCGCGCCCGCTCACGGCTCGCATCGTCGCCGATGCTTTCTGCACCAAGCGTCCCTACAAGGCGGCCATGCCGCATGAGGAGGCGCGGAATTTCATCGAGAAGGACTGGGGCCGTCACAACGACCCGGCCTGCGTCGACGCCTTTCTGACCCGTTGGGAACAATGTCGTTCGGATCGACGAAACGCCAACGTCACTCAGTGAAACGTTCCCCGGCATGACCAAGCCTTGGCTCCATATTCCGGAATTGCCGCGCGAGAGTCCCTGCCAAGCTGCCTAACCCCGCCGGGACGGCACACCATCGGAATCTGTTCCGACATGCCTTGACGGGCTGGGCGCCCTCCCCCAGCACCACGCGATGAGCCCTGCTTCCGCGCCGCGATGGACCGTCTTCCGCAATCGCGATTTTCGCCTCTTCGGCTCCGCCCGCTTTCTCACCGGTCTCGCCTTCCAGATGCAGGCGGTCGCCGTCGGCTGGTTCGTCTACGACATCACCCACTCCGCTCTTGCTCTCGGCCTCGTGGGACTGGCGAGTTTCCTGCCCGCGATGCTGTCAGCCTTGGTGGCGGGCCATGTCGCCGACACCTACGATCGACGCATCGTAGCCGCCGCCGCCTACGCGGCCCTGGCTTTGGCCGACCTCGGCCTTCTCCTAGCGGCGCATCTCGGCACCACGACCCTTTGGCCGATCTACGGCCTCGTCGTCGTCATCGGCACCGGTCGTGCCTTCGCCAATCCGGCGTTGCAGGCCCTGCTGCCGACGCTGGTGCCACGCCCCCTGTTCGGTTCGGCCATCGCCTGGAACGCCTCTCTCTGGCAAAGCGCTTCGATCCTCGGGCCGGCGACGGGCGGCTTTCTCTATGCCCTCGGGCCGGCGGTCGTGTTTGGCGCAGCATCCGCCGGTTTCGCCCTGGCCAGCGGTCTTATCCTGGCGATCCGGTTCCGCCCTACCCCGGTTGCAGAGCGCCCACCGGTAACCTGGGCGACGCTGTCGGCTGGTCTGACCTACATCCGCACGCACCCCGTGGTCCTTGGCGCCATCTCTCTCGACCTCGTGGCGGTCTTGCTCGGGGGGGCCACCGCCCTCCTCCCGATCTTCGCGGCCGAGGTGCTGCATGTCGGCCCTCTCGGCCTCGGCGTCTTACGCAGCATGCCGGCGGCCGGTGCGGTGCTCACCGCGGTCGCCCTCGCCTACTGGCCCTTGCAGCGGCGTGCCGGCCTGCGAATGCTTCAGGCGGTGGGGATCTTCGGCCTGGCGACGGTGGGTTTCGGTCTCTCGACTTCTCTGCCGCTGTCGATGGCCTGCCTGTTCGTTACCGGCGCAGCCGACATGATCAGCGTCTTCGTGCGCCAGACCTTCGTTCAGGGTGAGACACCGGATGCGATGCGCGGCCGGGTCTCGGCAGTCAATTCCGTCTTCATCGGCGCCTCCAACGAACTTGGCGAATTTGAATCCGGCACCCTGGCGGCTCTGATCGGCGCCGTTCCCGCGGTCGTGGCCGGTGGACTGGCGACCCTGCTGGTCGCCGCTCTGTGGGGCCGAGTGTTCCCGGCGCTGCGGGCACGGGATCGGCTCCTGTCGGCGGAATGAGGAACGGGACGACCCCTTGCTCGGCATTGCTTCGAGCGAGTGAGGGATACATCGGCTCGGGACAAATCCTTCATCCATGATGCCAAGCCGTATCCGGCACCAATCCGTCCCTCAAAGCCGAGCTTTTATACATGACAGCCGAATGCACGCAGAGGTAGAGATACGAACCGGAGGATGCGATGGCCGACATCAAGGTGGTTGCCGGGAATTGCGGCAAAGGCAGGGGCACGTACCAGGCAGACGTTCTGACCAGCCCGGACGGCGTCGAGCGCTCGGTCGAAAGCATCTTCACCGATGAGGCCCACGGGGACGTCGCAGGCGCACGGAATTGAGGTGGACAGGTTCTCGACGGCCTGAAAGGAAGCCTCGCCCTTGCGTCGAACATCGACTTGAGCGGAACGGCGCTACTCGCCGCCACTGCATTGACCTCAGTGTCGGCCGAAGAGTCTCAGCCTCAGACCTTGCTGGAAATAACATTTCAGGATGGAGGCTTGCTAATCGCCTTGGCCGATCCACGACTTCCGGCTTTGATCAGTAACGATCGAGAGGTCCTGCGACGGGGCTTTGCCCGGGCCGCGCAGCGTGTAGCCCAACCGGTCGATGTCCCGACGAATGCCGAATTAACCCTGGTGGCGACGGCAAGCGATGCTGCGCAAGCCGCCGCAGGCGCCGTTCAGGCAGCGGCCGGAGCTGCCGGTGCCTCGCTGAGTTCCGCCTTCGGTTTCGTCCGTCGGACCGGAGGCTTCGAGCGCGGCTGAAGAACCAGCCGCGCTCGAAGCGTTTACTTCCCCGACAGCAGCGGCGACCAAGTCGGGTCGGACGCGTAGGACGGCGTCGGTACCGGCTGCTCAACCTTGCCGGTGATATCCACCATGTAGAGCTTGCCGCCGCCCTGGCCGCCTGGATCACGGAAAAACAGCACGTATTGACCATTCGGCGCGAAGGTCGGACCCTCGTTGTGGAAGCCTTCGGTCAGCACGCGCTCGCCCGTCCCGTCGGGCTTCATCACGCAGATAGCGAAGCCTCCCTTGCGCTGGCGCGTGAAAGCGATGAGGTCGCCGCGTGGCGACCAGGCCGGCTGCGAGGCCGATCCTTCGCCGAAGGAAATGCGGGTCGGGTTCGAGCCCGAGGCGCTCATGACGTAGATCTGCTGCGAACCTCCGCGATCCGACTCGAACACGATCTGGCTGCCATCGGGTGAGAAGGTCGGCGAGGTATCGATGGCGTTGCCGTTGGTGACCGGCGTCTGCGCCTTCGTGGCGAGGTCCATGATGACGATGTCGGCATTGCCGCCCTCCTGAACGCTCATCACGAGGCGGCGGCCGTCGGGCGAGAACCGCGGGCTGGTGCTCATCGAACCGGATTTGCCGAGCGCCTGCCGGCTCCCGGTCTCGAGGTTGATGACCTGAATACGCGGTTGCTGGCCGGTGGTCTGTGTCATGAAGGCGATGTCTTGAGTCGCCGGCGAATAGCGCGGCGCGACGACGGCGTTGTCGCCGTTGGTGAGCGCCCGCACATTGGCGCCGTCCTGGTCCATCACCATGAGTCGCTTGCGCCGGTTCTCCTTAGAGCCGGACTCGTCCACGAAGGCGATGCGACTGTCGAACCAGGGGCCAAGGCCGGTGATCTTGGTATAGACTGCATCGGAGATGAGATGCCCGGTGCGGCGCGCGTTGGCTGGATCGGTGCCGTATTGCTGACCTGTCATCTGCTGGCCGGAGGTGACGTCCCAGAGCCGAAACTCGACTTTAAGCTTGCCCGAGGCGTCGCGCGCGACACGCCCGGTGATCAGAGCCTGAACACCCGCCGCCTTCCACTTGTCGAAACCCGGGACCGCATCGAAACCCGGGGCCTCGGGGAACTTCCCCTTCTCCACGGGAGTGAAATAGCCGGAGCGACGCAGATTGTTCGTGACTACGCTGGAGACAAGGAGGCCGAGGCTCGGATCACCCGAAAAATCCGTGACCGCAATCGGCATCGGCTGGAACGATCCACCGCCGATGCGCAGGTTGAGTTGCGCCGTCGCCGGGTTGAGGCCGAATAGAACAAGGGCCAGGAGAGCGAGGAGCGACGTCAGGCCCCTGGGAAGACTGGGATGCATGTTCGATTCCGTGGTCGTGGGAATGCGAGGATCGGGGATGGGTTCGGAGCGGCGGGCATGCGTCGACCCGGGACAAGGGACCGAGGCAGGACGAACCACGTCAGCGCCCGGCGTCCGGAAAGCTCTACGCCGTCACCACCTGACGGCGCTATCACACCCGCGAGAACTCGAACTCCGCGTTGATGGCTTTCCAGTCGTTGTAATACGGCGCGTACTGGGTCGGTATCTTGTAGGGGGCACATCGGCGCACGGCGCGCTGAGCCGCCTCGGCGATCGAACGATCGACCGCATTCGCGCCCCCCCGCATGATGCGAGGTTCGGTGGTCAACGTACCATCCGGATTGAGCCGGATATCGAGCATTGGCAGCACCACCCCTTGCGTAGCGCCTGGAGGCGCCACGTAACAACGCTCGATCTGCTGCTGGAGCATTCCCACGAGAGCATCGCGCAGGGACGGTGACAGGCGCTGGGCGTTGCCGGAGGCAGCCCCGAGGGACGCGGTGCGCTGTACCTCTCGGCCTGTGGCGCCGGTGGATTGCGATGGCGCCTTCGTGGCGAGGAGCGAGCGGATATCGCCCGCGCTGAACTTATCCGCGAGTTCGGCCTGCTTCTTGGCCTTGGCTTCCCCATCCGCCTTCGCCTTGGCATCGGCCATCGCCTTGGCCTTCGCCTTGGCGGCGGCATCCGCCTTGGCTTTCGCGGCAGCCTCAGCTTTCGCCTCGGCTTCCGCCTCCGCTTTGGCTTCGGCAAGTTCCTTCTGGCGCTCGGCCTCGGCCTTGGCTTTCGCCTCCGCGGCAGCCTTGGCCTTGGCCTCGGCTTCCTTCTCGGCCTTCGCCTCCGCGTCGGCCTTCGCCTTGGCTTCAGCCTTGGCTTTCCGGGCTGCCTCCGTCCTTGCCTCGGCCTTCGCAGCCTCGGCCTTGGCGGCGGCTTCGGCCTTCGCCTCTGCCTCGGCCTCCTGCTTCTCGATCAGTTCGGCAAGTTGCTCGCGCTTGATGGCTTCAGCCTTTGCCTTCGCAGCGGCGGTCTTCGCTTCGGCCGCTGCGGCTTTGGCCTCGGCAGCGGCCACGGCCTTCGCCTCGGCGGCAGCAGCGGCCTTGGCTTCAGCGGCGGCAGCGGCTTTCGCGGCTTCAGCCTTCGCGGTCTTTTCCGTCGCTTCCGCCTTAGCTGCTTCGGCCTTGGCTGCTTCGGCCTTCGCTTCCTGCGGATCGGGTTCGCTGGAGCGCAGCGGCATCTCCTCGGCGCTCGCCACCTTCATGTCGGCCGGTCGTTTCGGCGGGGCAGGAGCATCGACCTTGGCGTTCTCGGGCTCGCGCTCCTCGAACTTGTCGGCAACGCGGTCGGCCCGAGGCTTGGCGTTCGGCTGCGGCGCGTCGGCATTGCGTTCGCCCTTCGTGAGTTCCGAGTATTGCTGCTCGGTCATCACTTCAACGGGGACACCCTCTTGCGCATCTGGCAGCGCCGGGGCTGCCACCGACAGCAGGGCGACCGTCAGCAAGCCGACGTGCGTCGCGGCCGAGACCCAGACACCCGGTTCACTGCGCTTGAAGGGAATCCGCACCGTCCCGCGCCCGCTACTTCTGATCTGGCTCAGTGACAAGGGCGACCTTCTTGAAGCCGCCCCCGGTTACGATCGCCATCACCTGCGCCACCCGGCCGTAATCCACCCGCTTGTCGCCGCGGACGAAGACCCGCTCGTCGAAGCCGGACTTCGACGTTTCGGTGAGCTTCGGCACGATGGTATCGTCGGAGAGTTCGCTCCCGTCCAGGAACACCTGACCGGACTGACGAATCGACAACGTCACCGGCTTGGTGTCGGAATTGAGTGGGCTCGCCTTTGATTGCGGGAGGTCGAGAGGCACCCCCACCGTCATCATCGGTGCCGCAACCATGAAGACGATGAGCAGCACCAGCACGACGTCGATGAACGGCGTCATGTTGATCTCGTTGATGGCAGCGTGTCGGCGTCCCCGCCGACGCCGTCCGCCCCCGCCCTGCGCTGCTCCGTGGGCCATGCCCATGTTCGTTCCTCGGCTATCGGTGTGGGATCAGGCGACGAGCGAGAGGCGCTCGTCGATCTGCCGCGAGAGGATGGCGGAGAACTCGTCGGCGAAACCCTCGAGGCGCGACTGATTCTTGGCTACCGTCGCCTGCAATTTGTTGTAGGCGAGCACGGCCGGAATGGCAGCAAAGAGGCCGATTGCCGTTGCGAACAGCGCCTCGGCAATGCCAGGCGCCACGACTGCCAGAGAGGTGTTCTTCGAGGCCGCGATCGACGTGAAGGCCGTCATGATGCCCCAGACCGTCCCGAACAAACCGATATAGGGGCCTGCCGAACCGATCGAGGCGAGAAAGAGCAAGCGGGACTCAAGGCGCTCGACTTCGCGCTGGATCGTTACATCGAGCACCTTGTCGATCCGCTGAGACAAGCTCTGGATCTGACGTCCAGAACCCTCGAAGGAGCGTTTCCACTCCCGCATGGCGGCCACGAACAAAGCGCCTTGCCCGACGGCCGGACGATCGTTGAACGAGCGGTAGAGTTCCTCGAGCGACCGCCCGGACCAGAATGCCTCCTCGAAGGCGTCCATCTCAGCCTTGGTCCGACGAAACAGCAGCGTCTTGTCAACGATGATCGACCAGCACCAGATCGATGCGCCGATCAGCCCGAGCATCACGACCTTCACGACGAAATGCGCCTGAAGGAACAGGCCGAGCAGCGTCATGTCTGGGGCCGGCATCGCCTGCATGGCATCGGCTGGGTTCATGACATGATCCTCGAAAAACCCCGCGCGCAGGCGTCACGGATTCGGCGGTCGACTCACGCGCCTCAATCAGAACCTTGTGCGATTTCAAGGCTCAATGGCTCGCGAATCTGTCGAAAGTATGGGGCGGCCTTGTGCGTCGCACACGCCCGCTCTCGGATCAGTTAAGCATGCGTCAGGGTTAACATTCCCTTGCCGTCCCCAGAGGTGAAGGTCGCCCTCATCCCGGCGAGGTCCGGGAGATCAGTCCATCGTTCAGCGGCTTGACTGCAGGTGATCACCGCTTTGGTCCGGCGCGAGTCTCAGGCGCAAACTGTCGGGCAGGCGGACTGCCCGACCGTCGCGAACGCAAGCGACGACGACCTCCGCCTTCACCAGTCCCTCGTCCCCGCGCCGAACCTCTTGGGCGAGGTGCATTGACGCGCCCTTCATCGCGGTCGTCCAGGTCCCGACCATCAAGATGTCGTCCATCCGCGCGGGCTTGGCATAATCAATCACCATCCGTCGAACCACGAAATGCACACCTTCCGCATCTCGATGCAGATCGGACTGATCACCGGCGAGACTACGCAGAAGTTCTGTGCGCCCCCGCTCCATGAAACGGAGGTAGCTCGCATGGTAGACGAAGCCGGAAAAGTCCGTGTCTTCATAGTAGACGCGCACTTGCAGGGTGTGTTCGCCAGGATTCCCGAGGGTCAACGGTGAGGCTCCCGAATTCGTGATGGGGTACGGCGTGGATTGCGTCCTCGCCGCGTTTTGCGGCAGCAGTCAAAGGGATCGTCCACGCCGCTTTGAGGGAGGCGGACCGTTTGGATCGCTTAGTGGCTGGCGGCTCTAACAGATTCGCGATCTCGAGCAACGAAGATCCACTTCAATGCTCGGCCGATTAAAACCAGCGCGTGCAAACCATCCCAAGCACCGCCGCGCGCAGGTCGGGAGGTCTCATAGGAAAAATTAACCCGTTTCCTCACTGGTCGCAGGAGAAGCGCCTGTGCGCAGAGCTCTTGGCTCATTTACGAAGCTGACTTGAGCGTTGCTGCATCAGTGAGCAAGCCATGATGATGGTGCTCAGGATGGTGTCATGCTTTTGGCTAAGGCTCGCATACGATTTTCTCACCTGATCAATGTGACAAAAAACCTTCTCTCCAAATCCTTTGTCTTACCGACACTGGCAGGTGCCTTGCTCGGACTCGTCATTGCGGCGAGCGCAGTCTTGTTCGTTATGGACCTTCACGACCGTGCTGTCTCCGACACGGAGCAGAACCTCATCAGCTTGACGACCGTCCTGGCAGATCAGGCCGACCGCGCCCTCCAGGCGATCGAATTGGTGCAGGAGGCAGTCATCGACGAGGTCCGAGCGGCCGAGATCACGACGCCGGCGGCATTCGACGTCCATCTCACGACGCGCGCCATGCACGAATCCCTCCGGGCTCGAACGGCGGCCCTGCCCCAGGTCAATGCTGTGACAGTGGTCGACCATACCGGGAGGCTGCGCAACTTCACGCGGTTCTGGCCGATCCCCGACGTCAATATCTCCGACCGGGACTACTTCCAAGCGCTGGCATCAGATCCTGCGCTCCAGCGCTTCATCAGTGAACCGGTCCAGAATCGCGGCAACGGAACCTGGACGCTCTATATCGCCCGCAAGATCTCCGCCCCAGATGGCAACTTCCTAGGTCTCGTACTCGGGGCCGTAGAGTTGCATTACTTCACCGGCCTTTACAGCCAGATCGCGCCACAACCCGACTATGTCATCTCCATGTTCCGGACAGACGGGGTTCTTCTGGTCCGCCATCCGCATTGGGAGGGTGCGATCGGGCGCGGCTATTCGACGACCGGTGCCGCCCTGATCGCCGCGCAGAATCGGGCCGGCGGTGTCACTCGAACCGTCAGCCCTATCGATGCACAGGACCGTTTCGTCGCGACCAGAACTCTGTCGAATTACCCTGCGATCCTGAGCGTCAGCCGGACTACAGCGGCGGCGCTCGCACCCTGGCACCGTCACGCTATGGTGCTCGGCCTGTCGGCAGGCTTGCTCGATCTCGGCCTCGTCGGCCTTCTGGTGCTTGGTTTCCGTCAGGCCCGCGGACAGGAGATGCTACTGCGCGCTGAGGAGCAAGCCCGGAGCGAACGCGACCTCCGTCATCAGTATGCTCGCTTCGGGATCGCACTGGACAACATGGCGCAGGGCGTTTGCCTGTTCGACTCGGACGACAGGCTCGTCGTCATGAATGCGCGTTACATCGAACTTTACGCTGTGCCGTCGGACCTGCGCCGGCCCGGAACGACACTTGCCTCGATCCGGGCCTATCTTGTCGCGTGCAACGGCGATCGAGGCCCGCCCTGGCCGAACAGGGAGCGTGCTTGGGAAATGCCGGCAGCCTTCACCTGGGATCTCGCGGATGGGCGAGCCATCGCCATCAAGCACGTTCCCAACCGTGATGGCTGGCAATGCACGCATGAAGATATCACCGATCGGCGCCAGAGTGAGGCGCAGATCCTTCGGATGGCGCGTCACGATACGCTCACCGGCCTTCCGAACCGTGCCTTCCTGCGCGAACATTTGGAGACCGTCCTCGATCGACGGATCTCCGGATCGCTCACGGCTGCCCTGTATCTCGACCTCGACGGCTTCAAGATGGTGAACGACACGCTCGGCCACCCGGCCGGCGATGCCCTCTTACGCCAAGCTGCACAGCGCCTGCAGGACTGCCTGCGGGCGACGGACTTCGTCGCCCGTCTGGGCGGCGACGAGTTCGCTATCGTCCAATCCGGGATCGCCGATCCCGCGGATGCGGCTGATCTCGCAGCGCGCATCGGCGCCATGCTCCAGATCCCGTTCACGCTTCAGGACCAGGAGATCGTGGTCGGGACAAGTATCGGCATTGCGGTCGTGGATGCGGAGGCCGACACCGACAGCGATACCATTCTGCGCCGTGCCGACGTGGCCCTGTATCAAGCCAAGGCAGCGGGTCGCGGAACCTGGCGTTTCTTTGCAGACGATATGGATACGGCGATCCAGCGACGTCATCGTCTCGGAGCTGAGCTACGCCGCGCCTTGGCTGCTGGCCAGTTCGAGTTGCATTATCAACCCCTCGTCGCGGTGCGGACTCGCACCCTCAACGGCTTCGAGGCCCTGCTGCGCTGGCGCCATCCCGAGCACGGTCTGATCAGCCCCGCGACGTTCATTCCGCTGGCGGAGGAGACCGGATTGATCCGGCCCATCGGGGCCTGGGTGCTGGCTCAGGCTTGCCACGATGCGGTCGATTGGCCGGATGCTCTTAAAGTCGCGGTCAATCTCTCGTCCGTGCAGTTCGTCCGGGGCGACCTCGTCAATGACGTAGCCCAAGCGCTGATGCGTTCCGGGCTTCCCGCAAGCCGCCTGGAACTCGAGATTACGGAATCCGTGCTGCTCCAGGACAATGCCGAGACCCTGAGGACCCTCCATCGACTCCAAGCCCTCGGTCTGCGGATCGCCATGGACGATTTCGGCACCGGTTATTCCAGCGTCAGCTACCTGCGGCGCTTTCCCTTCGACAAGCTCAAAATCGATCAGAGCTTTGTCCGGACTCTGGGGCGGGAAGCAGGCAGCATCGCCATCGTCCGGGCGATGGTGGGTCTAGGTAAGGCCTGCAACATGGGTGTTGTGGCCGAAGGTGTCGAAACGCTGGAGCAGGCCGCCATTTTAGAAGCCGAGGGCTGCGATGAAGTGCAGGGCTTCCTGTTCAGCCGTCCCCTTCCGCTCGCAGACCTGACGAGCTTTCTCGCGAACCCGCCATCCGCAATATCGAGCTTTCACGAAGCCCGGGTCGACGCGAAGCCGCAACGCGACGCGGCCTGATGGGTCGGTTCAGGCGTCCGGATCGTCCGCACTGAACAGGCCGAACTGCCCGCGCGATTCGCGTCGGGGCTCGGGAAATCCCATATGCCGGAAGGCATGGGGAGTGAGCATCCGCCCGCGCGGCGTCCGCTGAACGAAGCCCTTTTGGATCAGGAACGGTTCGATGATGTCCTCGATGGCATCGCGCGGTTCGGACAGCGCGGCAGCGATGGTCTCGATCCCTACGGGTCCACCGTTGAAAGATTGTGCGATCATCGTCAGGTACTTGCGGTCCATGACGTCGAGACCCACCGGATCGACGTCGAGGAGTTGAAGCGCCCGGTCGGCGATAGCACGCGTCACCGTGGGGGCATCGGCCACGATGGCGAAGTCGCGCACTCGGCGCAGGAGCCGCCCAGCGATACGGGGCGTGCCTCGCGCACGCTTGGCGATCTCGTTGGCCCCCTCGGCCGACATGCCGAGGCCCAGCACCCGGGCGCCGCGGCTCACGATCAGTTCGAGTTCATCGACGTCGTAGAATTCCAGGCGGATTGGAATGCCGAAGCGGTCGCGCAAGGGCGTGGTCAGCAGGCCAGCACGGGTCGTTGCGCCGACCAGAGTGAACTTAGGCAGCTCGATTTTCACCGAGCGCGCAGCCGGTCCTTCGCCGATGATGAGGTCGAGCTGATAATCCTCCATCGCTGGATAGAGGATTTCTTCCACCGCCGGATTAAGACGGTGAATCTCATCGATGAAGAGTACGTCGCGCTCTTCGAGGTTGGTGAGCTGCGCCGCCAGATCACCCGCCTTGGCGATGACGGGACCGGAGGTCGATCGGAAGTTCACCCCGAGCTCACGCGCCACGATCTGCGCCAGCGTCGTCTTGCCGAGGCCGGGCGGGCCAACGAACAGGACGTGATCGAGCGCGGAACCAGTCTTCTTGGCCGACTCGATGAAGATGCTCATGTTGGCACGCGCCGCCCGCTGTCCGATGAACTCGGACAGGCTCAACGGGCGGATCGATTGCTCCAGGTCATCCTCGCGCCGCTCGGGCGTGAGCAGCGACTCGGGCAGCGGGTGCAGGGTCGGCGATTTTGGCGCCGACGCCTTCGAGGCGGGTCTCGGAGGTTTGCTCACACGGACTCTCGGTAGTGGGCAGCGGCGCCCGCGTCCATCATCTGTTCTGGTGGCCGATGTCGCATAAAGGCGCCGCGCGCGCTACATTGCGTCGTGGAACAGGACCTCCGCAACGGCTCGGAAAGGGCTCGGCCACCCGGAGCGGAGCGCGGCGCCGTCAGCAGTGCGTTGCACGCGTACGAAGGGGCGGCCCTTGATAACTTTGAGGACCTTCTCGGCGACAAGCCCGGCAACGAACGCTGGGAGTCGATCGGTGGGTATGAATGGCGCGTCGCGCCGAGAGTGACATCGGCGGATAGCCTCAGCGGCCTATTCGAGGTTCTCCGACCCGGGATGGAAGCTCGGGACCATATCGACGCGTGGCAGGTTTAATCGCGATTGCCGTCCCTCAAGCTCTACGTACCGGCAACACGGGACCAACCGTATGTCGAAATCGACGTCCGGTCAGAGGCGAGTTGGAGCCGCTTTCCTGTGCCTGAAGGCCTCGAAACCATTCTGGACCTCCCAGCGGCTCGGGTTACGCTCCGGCTGCGTGGGATCTGCCACGGCGTCTTCACCGGGCGAGCGCCGCGCTTGAAGCCCGGCGCCCGAGGCGTTCCGACTTTACTCGGCTTCCGGAGCGATCGGCTCCAGGCCGCCGATATGCTTCTGCGCGTAGAGCGGCAAGCCGATCTGCGAGATTAGCTCCAGCTGCGTCTCGAGGAAGTCGATATGGCCTTCCTCGTCTTCGGCCAAATCCTCGAACAGGCGCTTCGAGACGCGATCGTTGATCGAATCACAATATTTGGCAGCTTCAAGGTACAGGGCGCGTGCCTCATTTTCGGCAGCGAGGTCGCACTCGATGATCTCCTGGACGTTCTGGCCGATCCGCAGGGGATCAAGTTCCTGGAGGTTCGGGAAGCCGTCGAGGAACAGAATGCGATCGACGAACCGATCCGCATGGTTCATTTCTTCGATGGATTCCTTGCGCCAGAACTTGGCGAGATCGATGTAGCCCCAATCATTGAGCATGCGGAAATGGAGCCAATACTGGCTAACCGCCGTTAGCTCGCTGCGCAGTCCTCGATTAAGGTACTCGACGACCTTCGCATCACCCTTCATCCGCCCAATCTCCCTCGAAGCACGTTAAGCTGGAGGGGAGCTTCAGCACCCGGAATGGGCGCTCAGGCGGCGATCCCCTCCTCCGCAGTTTGGACCTTGACCAAACTACAGGAGCTCGCGCAAGTCGCCATACACGCATGCGTCGCCTCATCGAGGGCATTTTGTAGAATGCCGCGGATGGTCCGGGCGCAGCGCCCGCATTTCGGGCTGCACCCTAGGCAGGCCTGAACCTGGGCCGGCGTACGCGGACAATCTGGGCCACGATGCAGGCAGGCGCGCACAGCGCGGTCGGACAGGACGTTGCAGGAACAGACGATCATTGGGACCGTAACTCGTGCGTGGCTCGTGCCGCTGGGTGAGGCCATCGGGTAGGAAGACCCCGATTGCTCCGTCGAAGGATGAGCGACAGTGATGCTTGAGCGCGAAAACCGAACCCATGCATCGAATTGGCCGCCAGATTAGAATTATTGAAAACTGCTTTGCTATCAGCAGGTTAGGTCTTCGCGTCCGATCTGGCAACGGATGATGGCGAAGTCAAGGACGCAATCGTCTCGCGCGCAAGATGATGTCCACCTCAGCGAGCGAGTTCGCGCAGGCCCAGCCGGATCAGCGTCTTCGCCTCTGCGCTCTCGCCGGCCTGCTTCAACGCCTCGGCAATGGCAGAGGACGCCTGAACAGGAGCGTAGCCGAGATTGACCAAGGCCGAGATGGCATCCGTGACGGGTTGTGGCGCAGTGCGATTCTCGACCGCACCCGATAGCGCGATCACCGCAGGATCGATTGCTGCGAAGGCGGGGGCCTTGTCCTTGAGTTCCGCCACAAGGCGGGCGGCCAGACGCGGACCGACACCGGGTGCACGCGCGACCGCCCCCTTGTCCCCCATGGCGATAGCCGAGGCCAGGGCCGACGGCTCGAGCACCGAGAGCAACCCAAGAGCGACCTTGCTCCCCACACCCTGTACGGTCTGGAGTAGGCGGAACCACTCGCGCTCGGCATCCGAGCGGAAGCCGTAAAGCCGGATCATGTCCTCGCGGACGTGAGTCTCGATCGCCAAATCTGCCGCCTCGCCGATTCCAGGCAGGCGCTGGAGCGTCCGGGCGGAGCAGTGAACCACGTACCCCACCCCCTGGACGTCGAGGATCACAAAGTCCTCGCCGTAGGAATCAATCACCCCCTTCAGCTTGCCAATCATCGCCTCAACCATTCTCCTGCCGCCGGAATGCCTACAAGGCGGCACACCGGAGCGCCATGTGCCGCGTCGCGCCAACGACACGCGACTGTTCCCTCCCCGGCCTCGCATGTCTTGAGGCCGCGCGAGGTTCGTGAAATCAAAGGCGCTTGACCCCAGACACACGGATGACCGACCCGATGCGCCAAACCGCGCTGTTCCTCGCCTTCGGATTCCTGCTCACCGCCGGCGCGGTCGCGGCCGTCGAGACACCGGCGACTGCCCCTGTGCCTTCGGCAGCGCCCTCCAGCGATCCAACTCAGGTGCGTCGGGGCTCCTATGTCCTCGATCCCGCACACGGCAAGATCACTTGGTCGGTGAGCCACCTCGGATTCTCGACCTATTACGGGTCGATCACGGATGTGAGCGCTCAGGCGGTGCTTGACCCGAAGGAACCCGGAAAATCCAGTCTCACGGTCACCATCGGTACGGACAGCATCAGTGGCCTCAACGACCACCTCAATCAGAACCTGAAGTCCCCCAACTTCTTCGATACCGCGAAGTTTCCGAGGGCGACCTTTACGGCCACAAGCATCGAACCGACCAGCCCGACCACGGCGCGGATCAACGGCGACCTGACCCTGAAGGGCGTGACCAAGCCGTTCGGGTTCGACGCGACCTTCAATCAGGCCGGGACCAATCCGGTGAGCAAGGCCTATACCGTGGGGTTCGACGGACGGGCTGTCATCAAGCGCTCCGATTTCGGCATCAGCGCCTACCTGCCGATGATCGGCGACGAAGTTTCCCTGCGTCTCGAGGGTGAATTCAAGGCTGTAGAGTGACCCCACGCCCGGGCGCCCGCAGCCAGCGATAGATCTCGGCGAGCAGAGCCGTCACCAGCACCAGCATCGCCATTTCGAGCAAGGCGGAAGCAAGAATCCGAATCGCCAAAACGAACGGGGAGAGATCCGCGCCAGCCCGCTCGGGCCCGTGAAGCATGCGGTCGATGAAGCCCAGGGGCAGAATGGCTGCGACGAGGATCAGGCCAATCCGTCCCGCCGACCCACGGGTCATCGCGATCACCGCGCGCAGGTTCGCATCGGGAGCGCCGGCTGCCAGGGCAGGCGCAAGCATGCTGGTCCAGATCTGCAGGATCAGGATGGCGATCCACGCCGAGAGGCCGGGGATCACCCGGGCTGATCCGAAAGTGTCGGTCGATAGCACCCGATCCAATACACCACTGACCAGAAGCCAGAACAGTTCGAGAGCGAGGAAGTCCTGGAAGGGGCCGGCTCGCCCAGTGACGATCGCCTGCACAGAACCATCGACTCCGATGATCGTCCGGAACATCGCCATCCAGTAGGGGGCGAGTAGAATCGTACAGATCCCATCGACCAGGAAAATGTCTTCGTGGAAGCGGACGGTTGCGGCCGCATCAGCCATCAGCGTGTGCGCCGCTTCCTTGGCAAGAACGACGAGGAACGCGAAGGTTGTGGCAGGGCCGAGACTGCGCATGGACGGAGGCGCGACGATCAATGCATTTCGAAACGTGTCCGCTATCGGTAGCGTCGGACGCGTCACTCCAGGATCAGCCATTTCGCTCGATCTCCACCCAAGCCGTTGGGATGCTTCGAAGGTGCGAACCGCCTAGCCGGGATAGGTGCATGGCCTTGACGCACAAGTTGGGGCCATGCACCGCCTCAGCTGCGCGCCAGGGCGGCCGCAATCCGGGCCGCCGCGAGGCTGCTCGCCCCGGCGACGGGAGCGTGCTGGCGCTTCAGGGCATGCCCTCCCCGATGGCTGTTGTGGGTGATGGCGATGGCAAGTGCATCCGCTGCGTCGGCGACCTTGAACTGCGCCAGCGGCAGCAGGAACTTCACCATGGCCTGGATTTGCGCCTTCTCGGCATGCCCCGAGCCGGAGACCGTCTTCTTGATGAGATTGGCCGAGTATTCGAACACCGGCGTTCCGGCCAGAGCTGGCACCAGAAGGGCCATGGCCCGGGCATGGCCGAGCTTGAGCGTCGCCTGCGCGTCCTTATTGACGAAGGTCTCCTCGACGGAGACCTCATCGGGCCGAAACGACTCCACGATGCGAGTGATGCCCTCGTAGAGTTCACGCAGGCGCAAGGCGAGCGGCAAATCTCCGTCAGAGGTGACGACACCGCAATCGACATAGGCGAGCTTCGTACCCGTGGCCGTCACGACGCCCCAACCGGTGCGCCGCAGGCCCGGGTCGATGCCGAGGATGCGGACGGGAAGCGTCATGCGAACACAATCATGGACGGGTCGGCTCCAGGCGCGGACTTCGCGCCGATCCGAGCGTTAGGGACATACCGTGAACGGAGCGTTATGCCAACGGCCATGGCGTTCGGATATGCGGACGCGTCAGCCCCACGTCAGATCAGCGTCGAAACGCTCTTGCGAGAGATTGGCGTGATCGCCGCCAGAGTTCTTGCTTCGGCCTTTAAACGCGCGCATGAGGCCGGCATTCTCGATGACGAGATCAAACGTGACCGCGACATTCTGAAGGCCGGCTCAAGCAACCGGTTCCAGAGCATTCAGCCCTGAAGCTTCTCCATCAGCGCGTCCGAGAGCGCGAAATTGACAAAGACGTTTTGGACGTCGTCCTGGTCCTCGATCACCTCGACGAGGCGGATCAGCTTCTCGCCGGTCTCGTCATCGACCTCGATGGTGTTCTGGGCCTTCCACACCAGGGCAGTCCGGCGCGGCTCGCCGAAGCGCGCCTCCAGCGCCTTCGAGACTTCGCCATAGGCGTCCTGAGCGCAGATGATCTCATGACCGCTCTCGTCCGAGCGCACATCGTCCGCGCCGGCCTCGATGGCGGCTTCCAGCACGGTATCGGCATCCGCAACCTTGGCGTCGAATTCGACGACGCCGACATGATCGAACATGAAGGAGACGGCGCCCGTCTCGGCGAGGCTGCCACCGGACTTGGTGAAGGCCGAGCGCACGTCCGAAGCGGTGCGGTTGCGATTGTCGGTCTGCGCCTCAACGATGAGCGCGGCACCACCTGGACCGTAGCCCTCGTAGCGGATCTCGTCATAGCTCTCCGCATCGGCACCCTGCGCCTTCTTGATCGCGCGCTCGATGTTGTCCTTGGGCACGTTCTCGGCGCGGGCGGCGATGATGGCGGCACGGAGGCGGGCATTCATCGCCGGATCGGGCAGCCCGAGCTTAGCGGCCACCGTGATTTCGCGGGCGAGCTTGCCGAACAGCTTCGAGCGGACCGCGTCGACGCGGCCCTTGCGGTGCATGATGTTCTTGAACTGGGAATGGCCGGCCATGACGTGACCCTAGACTGGAAGAACGAGGGCGGATCGCGAGGGCCATCTGCCGGGGCGGCACGCCCGCGATGCCGGACGAACGGATTTGGCCGGCTTATAGGCCGCCCGCCGCACCGATGACAACGCTGCGGCGCACCGTGGGCAACCCTGGCATCGGCGCGGTGGCATTCCGCTTCGCGGACGCTATCCTGTTGGAATGACGCACGATGCCATCCATCGAGAACGCTCCGAGACGCTCCTTGCGGACGCGCGAACCCAGCCTGAGATGACGCCGCGCTGGCTTAAGCTGGGGATCGCGGGAATCCTCGGGGTGGTTGCCGGTGCAATCCTGTTCCCGAAGCGTGCCGAGGGCGAACCCATCGGACAGATCGGAACGCGCGGGCGCTCACGTGGAGGGCGCCCGAAAGTCTGACGTTGCGCGCACTCAGGAAGCGACGTGGGCGTGCCAGGCGCGCAGGGCACTCAAACTGACGATGCCACCCGGCCACGCGTGTCCGAAGAGGTGTCGGTGCGGCGCGCCGGGCTCGCCGAGATCCGAGACCGCGGAGAACGCGCCGTCGAGGCGGTGACTCTCGGTGTAGCGGCTGCGGGTGGCGATCACCGGCAGGCCTGCATCGAGGGCCGAGCGGATGCCGGCAGCGGAATCCTCGAAGGCCACGGCTTCCGAAGGAGTGACGTTCAGTCGCCGGAGGGCTAGGTCGAACACGTCGGGGGCCGGTTTCTTGCGGGCCGCCTCGTCGCCGCAGGCGATCACGTCGAAGGGCACATCGCCCGCGGGGAAGTTGATCCGCAGCAGCGTGTCGACGTTGGGGCGGCTCGTCGTACTCGCCACCGCGAGTTTGATGCCCGCGGCCCGCGCCTCGGCGATCAGTCGGCCGACGCCTGGGCGCAGCGCGAGGTTGCCACCCTTCACGAGGTCTCCGTAGCGACGGGTCTTGCGGTCATGGATCTCCCCCATGCGCGAGCGCAAGGCATCGACCTCATCGCCATGCTCGGTCTCGACGTAGTGACGCAGGCGCTCCTTGCCTCCCATTACCGTGAGAAGATCGGCATAGCGGGCCGGTGACCACGACCACGGCAGGCCCATATCCGCGAAGGCGCCGTTGAAGGCCTGCCGATGCAGATCCTCTGTTTCCGCCAGCGTCCCGTCGACGTCGAAGATGAGTGCCCTCAGCATGCGAGGGGGCCGACTCCCGCAGACGCGGCACCGGCACGGATCGCGGCAATGCGCTCCGCGTAGCCCGCCGCACCGCCCTTGAACACGGCGTTGCCCGCCACGAAGGCGTTGGCGCCGGCACGCGCTGCAAGCGCCACCGTTTCGGGGCTGATGCCGCCATCGACTTCGATGTCGATATCCCGCCCGGCGGTCATCGTGCGAATTCGGCGGATGGTCTCCAGCGTCGAGGGAATGAAGCTCTGGCCACCAAATCCGGGATTCACTGTCATCACCAGGACGAGGTCGACGAGATCGAGAATCGGCTCGATCGCAGAGGCCGGCGTACCCGGATTGAGGGCGATTCCGGCCCGCTTTCCGAGATCGCGGATCGCCTGGAGCGAGCGGTGACTGTGTGGGCCGGCCTCGACATGGATCGAGATCGTGTCGGCGCCGGCTTCCGCGAAAGCCGCGAGGTAGGGGTCGGCGGGGGCGATCATCAGGTGCACGTCGAAGTGCTTGGCCGAGTGCGGTCGTAGCGCCTTGATCACAGCCGGACCGAAGGTGATATTGGGCACGAAGTGTCCGTCCATCACGTCGAGGTGGATCCAGTCGGCACCCGCCTCGGACACCGCGCGCACCTCCTCGCCGAGCTTGGCGAAATCCGCCGAGAGAATTGAGGGCGAGATGATCGGGCCGTTCATGAATGGGGTCCTCTGCTGCGCATCACCGGAGCCTTATGCCATCCGGCGCTTGCGCTCGACGAGTTGCATGATGATCGGCGTCAGAATGAGCTGCATGGCAAGATCGAGCTTGCCGCCCGGGATGACGATCGAATTGGCGCGGCTCATGAACGAGCCCTGGATCATCGAGATCAGGTAGGAGAAGTCGATCCCCTTGGGGTCCTTGAAGCGGATCACCACCATCGATTCGTCGGCGGTGGGAATCCACCGGGCGATGAACGGATTCGAGGTATCCACCATGGGGACGCGCTGGAAGTTGATGTCAGTCCAGGTGAATTGCGGGCAGATGGTCTGCACGTAATCCGGCATGCGACGCAGGATGACGTCGGTTACGGCCTCGGTGGAATACCCCCGGAACGAGCGGTCCCGGTGCAATTTCTGAATCCATTCGAGATTGATCACCGGCACGACGCCGATCTTGAGGTCCGCGTAGCGGGCCATGTCGACATTGTCGTCGACAACGCAGCCGTGCAGCCCCTCGTAAAACAGCAGGTCGGAGCCCGTGGGGAACTCCTCCCAGGCCGTGAAGGTCCCGATCTCGGTGCCGTACTGCGCCGCGTCCGCTCCGTCATGCGCATAGTGGCGCGTTCGCCCACGACCTGACTCGCTGTAGGTGCGGAACACCTCCTCAAGTTCGGGCAGCAGGTTGGCTCGCGGCGCGAAGTGGCTGAGGTTGGGCTCCTCGGCCATCATCCGTCGCATCGTGTCACGATCATAGGCGTGGAATGCGTCGCCCTCGATATAGACCGCGCTCACATCCTCGCGGCGAAAAATCTGCTCGAAAGTGTTGCGGACCGAGGTGGTCCCCGCCCCCGAGGAGCCGGTGACCGAGATGATGGGGTGACGCGCAGACATCGTTGTTCGTGCTGACCCGCGCCGGTGCGCTAGCTGCGCATCAGGCCGCGCTGCCCGAACAGGGGCGAGCGGCCGGCAGCGGCGTTGCGACCGTCGTAGTACTTCGCGACGCACGCGACCTCGTCGAGCGAACCGAAGATCAGCGGCACGCGCTCGTGAATGCCGGTGGCGCTGATATCGAGGATGCGGCGCTCGCCATCGATCGCACCGGCACCGGCCTGCTCCATCAGCATCGCAATGGGGGCGGCCTCGTAGAGGAGACGCAGGCGCCCCTGGGCGTAGCCCTTCCGGTTGTCGCCCGGATACAGGAAGACGCCACCGCGCAGGAGCACGCGCTGAGCATCGGCGACCAGCGAGCCTAGCCAGCGCATGTTGAAGTCCTTGTCCAGGGGACCGTCCGAACCGCGCAGGCAATCCTCGACATAGGCCTTCACAGGTCCGTCCCAGTGCCGGGCATTCGAGGCGTTGATCGCGTATTCCTTCGCCGAAGTAACGACGTCCAGGCGCGGGTGCGTCAGGCGGAAGGTGCGTTCGGCGCGGTCGAGCGTGTAGATCTGCGTGCCGTGGCCGAGCGTGACGACCAGGGATGTCGCCGGCCCATAGGTCACGAACCCTGCTGCGATCTGCGCAGTGCCGGGGGTGGTGAAGGAGGAGATCGAATCCGCGTCTCCGGCCACAGCGGGACGGATGCCGAAGATCGACCCCACCGCCATATTCACGCCGATGTTGGATGAGCCGTCGAGCGGGTCGATCGCCACCGCGAGCGGTGCGCCGGCGGTGAGTTGCATCATGCCCTCGGCCTCTTCCGAAGCCACCACAGCGACCGGCGCACCGCGCAGAGCCTCGGTGAATCGCTCGTGGGCCAGGACATCGAGCGCTTTCTGGACGTCGCCGTCGCTGTTGTGCTCGCCGGTGGCGGCGAGATCGGCTCCGCCGAGCATGCCCCGGCCGATCACCTCGCTGACATCGACGGCGGCTTCGGCACAGGCGGCGACCACGGCCGCCGCATCGGCGAGTTGCGCATCGGCCGTTACCATTGTCGCGAGGCAATCCGCGAGAGTGGATCCGAACTCCAGAGACACCGTCGACATGAACGTCCGTCCTTCTTCATTCCTGACAGGGAGGTCCCGGCCGACAGCTTCGAAGCGGAAGACTCCGCTTTCGCTCACCGACCGTTCACCGTCGCATCCTGCCCCTTGGCACGAGAGCGGCCAGCGACACCAGGGCTTCGAAAGCTTCGGCCCCCTCACGGCCCACATCGTATCACCGAAAGAATTCTGAAAAAACTTGCGAGCGATTCCAAAAAAACTAAAACCGCCTGATGCGCAACCTTTCCCTCAAACAGCTCCAGGCCGTCGCCGCGGTCGCCCGCCTCGGCACCATGACGCGTGCCGCGCAGGAGCTCAACGTGACCTCGGCCGCCCTCTACGCGCGCATCCGCCAGTTGGAGGAGGAAGCCGGCCTGATGCTGTTCGACCGGACACCCACAGGCTTGAAACCGACCGATGCCGGGCGCGAGATGCTGTGGGCGATCAACAGCATCAACACCGTGCTCGAAACCTGCGCAGACCGCCTGGAGACTCTGAAGGGGGGCAGCGGCGGACGCGTGGCCATGGGGGTGGTTTCCACGGCCAAGTACTTCGCTCCGGGGGTGATCGCCGGCTTCGTCGGCCTGCACCCGGCGGTGGAGATCAATCTCACGGTCGGCAACCGCGGCGCCATGGTCGAGGCTCTGCGCAACTACGAGATCGATTTTGCCATCATGGGCCGTCCGCCGCGCGATTTCGCCATTGAAGCGGAAATCTTCGGGCCACACCCGATCGTGATCATCGCAGGACCGCACCACCCCTTCGTCGGTCGCGCGGGCCTGACGCGGGCGGATCTCGCTCAGGAATCCTTTCTCGTCCGCGAGGAAGGTTCTGGCACCCGCACGGTGTTCGAGGAGTTCATGGCAGGCGTCATGATCAAGCGTGCCCGCCTGGGGATCGATTCCGGTTCGAACGAGACGATCAAGCAGGCTGTGATGGCAGGACTCGGCATCGCCCTCATCTCTGCCCACACGGTGGCAGCCGAACTGGACAGCGGGCGCCTCGCCGTCCTCAACGTGGAGGGCTTGCCGATCCGACGCGACTGGTACGCGGTACGCAGGGCCGACAAGGTTCTGGGCCCAGCTGCCGCGGCGTTCTGGGATTACGTCGCCAAGGACGGTGGCCGTTGGCTGCCCCAACTCCGGCTTTCGCAGAACCCGTCGTCGGTCACCGCGGAGTTCGAGGCATGAGCACGGCCGGTGTCGTCATCGTCGGCGCCGGTCAGGCCGGCTTCCAGGTCGCGGCCTCCCTGCGCGAGGTGGGCTTTGCCGATCCCATCACCCTGTTGGGCGACGAGGGCCTGCCCTATCAGCGCCCCCCCCTGTCGAAGGCTTATTTGGCTGGGAAGACCGATGCGGCCGGCCTCTGCCTGCGGCCGCCATCCTATTTCGTCGAACACAGGATCACCCACCGGTCGGGCGTGACCGCGACGGCAATCGACCGCGGGAAACGACGCGTGGCGCTCAGCGATGGAAGCGCGCTGGCCTACGACCATCTTGTGCTGGCCACTGGCGCCCGCAATCGATCGCTACCGGTCCCAGGGGCAAATCTGGCGGGCGTCCATCAACTGCGGACCCTCGCCGATGCAGACGCTCTCAGGGCGGCCCGTGACAGAGCAAACGCCATCGCGATCATCGGTGCGGGCTTCATCGGCCTGGAATTCGCCGGCATCTGTGCCGGCTCCGGCATTCCCGTGACCGTCATCGAGGCGGCGGACCGGCCGATGGCCCGGGCCGTCTCGCCCGAGACAGCTCGCTTCTTCACGAACGCGCACACCCGAGCCGGGATACGCTTAGCCTTCGGTGCCGGGGTTTCGGCGCTCGAGGGCAAGGATGGTCGCGTGGCCGAGGTTCAACTGGCCGATCGCTCCTCGATCGCAGCCGATCTTGTCCTGGTCGGCATCGGCGTCATTCCCAACGAGGATCTGGCCGAGGCCGCTGGTCTTGCCGTTGGCGACGGTATTCACACCGACGCGGTTCTGGCGACATCCGATCCGGGGATTTCGGCGGTGGGAGATTGTGCGTGCGTGCCAAGTCGGTTCGCGGCGGGGCAACCCGTCCGGATTGAATCGGTCCAAAACGCCGTGGATCAGGCTCGCTGTCTGGCGGCACGCCTGACCGGGCGCCCGACATCCTATGCCGCGGTACCGTGGTTCTGGAGCGATCAAGGGCCGCATAAGCTCCAGATCGCAGGTCTGACACGGCCGGACGATGTCAGCGTGCTGCGTCCGTCGGCAACGGGATTGTCGGTGTTCCGGTTCAGGGCGGGAGATCTCACCGGCGTCGAGACGGTGGACAGAGCCGCCGATCACATGGCGGCCCGGCGCATCCTCGGCCTTGGTCTCCGTTTGAGTCCCGAACAGGCGGCGGACGCGACGTGCGACCTGAAAGCTCTTGCCTCCGCCCGATAGGATTTAACGGAGCAGTGTCTAGCGGTCGTTTTCAGTGTTGAGAGCATCCACCCGTGTGCCCTCGCCACGACCCTGCTCGCTGAGACAGACGCCATCGGAGCCTCCGTCCTGGCTGAATAGGATCCCTTGGGTCATGAAGACGCTGCGCATCGCTTCGATCTGACCGGATGGCGCCTCACGCCCACCCGATTCGAAATTGCGAACGAAATCCTCACCGAGCCCGAGTTTGCCGGCAAGATCCGATTCCGACCAGTTGAGGAGCGCGCGTGCGGCGCGTGACTGAGCCGGCGTCATGGTATTCGGGCCGGAGGCCTCGGCCTGCAATCCGCTCGGGATACCCTCGTCCGATCCCACCACCGCGCAAACTCCCACATCGTGACACTCCGCCGGACAACGGCAGCATGGGGCGATCGTTCAATGAGAAATGGCGAGCATGGAAAAATTGTCGGCGTGTTGGTTTGTGGGGGATCGAACCAAGATCGAGCCGAATCCAGGCTCACGTGGACTTGACCATATTTGTGCTGGAATCTTATCGGATTGGCCGCAGCGCACGTCCTGCTAGACGGTTGCGCGCGCGATGCCGCGGCGAGCCCGGATCGGGACCGGCGCGGTTGCAACGTTCGACGCGACGCGAAGCGCGCTTGAAAGGGAGCCAGACGATGAGAGCAATCCCAATCGCCGTGGTCGCCGGCGCCATCGTGGCCGGGATCATGTCCACGGCGGCGAACGCGCAGATGGGCAACAACGTCACGGGATTCGGCCGCGACGCTCGCGAGAAGCCGGAGAAGAAGCAGTACGTTCCGGCCGCCAAACCGCAGGAAAAGATTTTTCCGCTCGACGCGACTTGGACGGCGGTCAGCCTGAACGGAAAGCCCTTCGGCGGCAACGACCGTCCGAGCTTCATGATCGACAAGCAGTATCGAGCCCGCGGCTACGGCGGCTGCAACACCTTCGCGGCAACCGCGTTCCCGCTCAGGGAACAGCACCTTGCCGTCGGTCCGCTCGCACTGACCAAGAAGCCCTGCGACAAGGGTCTGGGTGCCAGCGAGCAGGATTTCTTCATTGCGCTCCGTACCGCAGGGCAATGGGATCTGGTCGGGTCGCAACTGGTGATCAAGAGCCAGAAGGGCGAGTTGCGTTTCGACCGGGCTCTCTGAAACGCGGGCTTTAAGGCTCCGTTGACGACGATCCGCGGTCGCGACCGCGGATTTACGCCGCGTTCAAGACGCCCTGCGCCTTCTTACCCCATCGCCGAGTCTCTTGGCGGATGGGGAGCATGTGATGAGCACGAGGCTGTCATGGACGACCGGCAGCAATGGCCTTCGGCCCGGCCTCCGGGAGGAAACCCGGTACGCCTGGCCCCAGAGCGTCCATGCGGGTGCCGCGATGATCGCGGGGGCGAGCCCCGCACTCGCCACGGTGATGATCGTTTGCGCGGCCCTGCTGATCCACTGATCCCCGGAGCCTCTCTGCAGCCTGCTCTGGTCCGAAGAACTAAGTTCTCCGGCTTGAGCTTGGAACAGTAGAGAAATCCTACCATGCTCCAATAAGGTTGGTATTAGAGAAGGATTGTCTTTGTCCTCCGGACTTTGCCGATTGCTTCCACGGAAACGACACGATATCTCCCGGCTCTGAGGTCGTCCCATGCGAGATCCGGCGCGTCCTTGTGCCGGCCGCCTGCGCGCCACCCACATGCTGTTCAGGAGAGATCTATGGCCGCGTCCCAGAGCCCCGCTTCCACCCGCATGCCGGGCCACGGCCACATCTTCGGCTCGATCACCGAGACCATCGGCAACACGCCCCTGGTGCGCCTTAACCGCATCACCAAGGAGCACGGGGTTGACGCCGAGATCCTGCTCAAGCTCGAGTTCTTCAACCCCATCGCGAGCGTCAAGGATCGCATCGGCGTCAACATGATCGACGCCCTGGAAGCCTCTGGGAAGCTGAAGCCCGGTGGCACCCTGGTGGAGCCGACCTCGGGAAACACCGGCATCGCCCTGGCATTCGTGGCGGCCGCCCGCGGCTACCGTCTCATCCTGGTGATGC
The DNA here is from genome assembly GCF_023093475.1 of Methylobacterium sp. 37f. NCBI lineage: Bacteria > Pseudomonadati > Pseudomonadota > Alphaproteobacteria > Hyphomicrobiales > Methylobacteriaceae > Methylobacterium > Methylobacterium sp. 37f. Next base: position 34,281 of record NZ_JAGHKN010000029.1, on the reverse strand, counting down.
CCGAGACCATGTCTCTGGAGCGCCGCAAGATGCTGGCGTTCCTCGGAGCCGAACTCGCGCTGACCCCCGGCCCGCAGGGCATGAAGGGCGCCATCGCCAAGGCCGAGGAGCTCCTCAACGAGATCCCGGGCGCGATCATGCCCCAGCAGTTTTCCAACCCCGCCAACCCTGAGATCCACCGCAAAACCACGGCCGAAGAGATCTGGAACGACACCCAGGGCCATCTCGACGCCTTCGTGGCCGGTGTCGGCACTGGCGGCACCATCACGGGTGTCGGTTCGGTGCTGAAACCGCGCCTGCACGGCCTGAAGATCGTGGCCGTAGAGCCCACCGACTCGCCGGTCATCTCCGGCGGCCAGCCCGGCCCGCACAAGATCCAGGGCATCGGCGCCGGGTTCATCCCGGACAACCTCGACAAGTCGATCATCGACGAAGTCATCACGGTCTCGAACCAGGAAGCATTCGATACCTCGCGTCAGCTGTCACGTCTCGAAGGCATTCCCGGTGGCATCTCCACCGGCGGCAACGTGGCTGCGGCCCTGAAGCTTGCCGCCCGTCCCGACTTCCGCGGCAAGCGCATCGTCACCGTCGCCTGCTCCTTCGCGGAGCGTTACATCTCGTCGGCGCTGTTCGACGGTCTCTGATCAGCGATCGGGTCCGGCAGAACACGGCCGGACCCACCTCGTCCGTCTGTGCGGATGTGCCTCCGCCCACGAGGCAACCTCGTGGGCCGCGACGGGTTGAGCCTCCAAGATCAGGAGGACACCATGACCGACGAGCCGCGCGAGCGACCCTCGCTGAAGGATTTCGACGCCTACGCCGATCGCAATGGCCAGGACCTGGGACAGGATAACGCCCGCGATCTCGGCCTCCCCTCTCGGACCCAGGGTGACCTGAAGGGCAACCCGATGGGTGAAGCCGAGACTGCCCGCATCGCCTCCGGCACGCCCAGATCGGATGCTTCGGACCAGACGGCGGCCGAGACGCCCTCCGCCAACCTCAAGCAGATCGGCGACGCCGCGCAGAACGCAGGGTCCGCACCGTCCGGCGCCGCGAAGGAAGCGATCGATCGCGCAACCGCGCCCAACGGCAAGGATGCGGGAGAGTAGCGATGCCGAACGACCAAATTCCCATCGTCGGCACCCGCAAGCCGGACGTCGATGTCGGCAAACCCGGCGAACCTGCCGTGGCAGGGGGCCGGCAATCCGCTGCGCAGGCCTCCATCACACAACAGGGCTCCGGTGGCGAGACGGATACGCGCCGCAACGCCGCCTGGACCGGGACGCCGAAGGGTCGCAACCCTGCTCCGGTCGGTGGTTCGTCGGATGGTCAGTCGGATCGACGCCAGCCCGGCGGCACCGGTTCCGAAACGAGTTCTAGAGAGTGATGCGATGACGGCGCAGAACGAAACGGATCGGCCGAAGGACGATGCCCCGGCGAAGGGCAAGCCCGCCAACACCGCGCCCGACGCGGTGATGGATCCGAACGAAAAGACGGACGGCAAGCCGGGGCAAGGGCCGAAGGGCGGCAACCAGCCGGATGGCGAGACGGACCCCGGCAGCGGCTGACGGGGAACGCTCCCGCGCCACGGCTCCAGACACTCTCCGATCCGGCAAGCACATCAGGGAGAGTCCGGACGAAGGCGCCAGTCAACGCCGGCTTGAAGTTTAGTGTAGCGACAGTGATCCGGCGATTTGCATCGAGCATCTGCGTATCCGGTTGCCGGCCGAACCGGCAGAGCCCCGTGCGGTGCCCGTCATGCGCGTTCGCAACCGGCACCGCAGCGAACGATCGACTTCCACCGAGCCTCCTGTCTCCTTGTGAGATCGGAGCGACGCGATACTCTGCGGATCAGGGAGATCCGCCGATGAATGCCTCGACGACGGCCGACAGGGCCGCGCCATCGATCTATGACCGGGACCTCGACCGGAACCCGGCGAATTACCAGCCGCTGACCCCGCTGAGCTACCTCGACCGGGCGGCGCGCGTCTTTCCAGACCACATTGCCGTCATTCATGGTCCCCTGCGGCGCAATTATTCCGAGCTATACAGGCGATGCCGCCGACTCGGGTCGGCGCTCGCGGCGCGTGGCATCGGGCGCGGCGACACCGTCGCGGTGATTCTGGCGAATACGCCGGAGATGATCGAGGTCCATTACGGGGTGCCGATGACGGGCGCCGTCCTCAACACCCTGAACACCCGCCTCGATGCCGCCGGGCTCGCGTTCTGTCTCGACCACGGCGAGGCCAAGGTGCTGATCGCCGATCGGGAGTTCGCCAAGGTCGTGGCCGCGGCCCTGGCCCAGGCCCGGGTGAGGCCACTGGTGATCGATGTTGACGACCTGGTATACACCGAGGGTGACGAAACGGTCGGCAGCCTCGGCTACGAAACGCTCCTGGAAGAGGGCGACCCGGCCTGGGACTGGGCGATGCCGGGTGACGAGTGGGACGCGATCTCGCTCAACTACACCTCGGGCACCACCGGAAATCCGAAGGGCGTGGTCTACCACCATCGCGGGGCCGCGCTTCTCAGCCTCGGCAATGTGATCACGGGCAGTCTCGGCCAGCACCCGGTCTATCTCTGGACCCTGCCGATGTTCCACTGCAACGGCTGGTGCTTCCCCTGGACGCTGTCGGTGGTCGCCGGCACCCATGTGTGCCTGCGGCAGGTGCGGGCCGGCGCGCTCTACGCGGCATTGGCCGAGCACGGGGTAACGCATCTCTGCGGGGCGCCGATCGTGATGCAGCTCCTCCTCAACGCCTCCGAGGCCGAGCGCCGCCCCCTGCCCCGGCGGGTCGCCTTCCTGACCGCGGCCGCGCCCCCGCCCCAGGCGGTCCTCGGTGCCATGGGCGCGGCCGGCTTCGACGTCACCCACCTGTACGGCCTCACCGAGACCTACGGTCCGGCGGTGGTGAATGCCTGGCACCGGGATTGGGACGCCCTGGACGCCGAGGCGCGTGCGGAGAAGATGGCGCGCCAGGGCGTGCGCTACCCGGTGCTCGAGGCCTTCGATATCCGCGATCCCGAAACCTGCGAATCGGTGCCGGCCGACGGCGTGACGATGGGCGAGGCGATGTTTCGCGGCAACGTGGTGATGCGCGGCTACCTGAAGAACCCGAAGGCCACCGCGGCGGCCTTCGCGGGCGGCTGGTTCCGCTCCGGCGATCTCGGGGTCAAGCACCCGGACGGCTACATCCAGCTCAAGGACCGTTCGAAGGACATCATCATCTCGGGCGGCGAGAACATCTCGTCCATCGAGGTCGAGGACGCCCTGTTCCGCCACCCCGCCGTCTCCGCCGCCGCCGTGGTGGCCCGGCCGGACGCGAAATGGGGCGAGACCCCGATGGCCTTCGTCGAGCTGAAGCCCGACGCCACCGTGGAGGCCGACGCCCTCATCGCCTGGTGCCGCGACCGGCTGGCCGGCTACAAGCTCCCCCGCCACATCGTCTTCGGCGAGTTGCCGAAGACGTCGACGGGCAAGGTGCAGAAGTACCTGCTTCGGGAACGGGCGAAGGAGAGTTGAGCCGGCGTCACGGTCATCGTCGCAGGTCGGGACCCCGTCGATCAGGGGGGCCGGGACGCCCTGAGATCGTGGCACAACGAAAAAGGCCGGGCTTTCGCCCGGCCTCCCGTCGCACAATTGGGTTGGGACTGGGGTCGCTTACGCGACGCCGCCCGAGCGCTCGAAGCGCTTGCGCTCGTTGGGGTCGAGGTAGGTCTTGCGCAGGCGGATCGACTTCGGCGTGACTTCCATCAGCTCGTCGTCCTGGATCCAGGCGAGCGAGCGCTCCAGGGTCATGCGGATCGGAGGGGTGAGGCGCACGGCCTCGTCCTTCGAGGTGGTGCGGATGTTGGTGAGCTTCTTGCCCTTGAGCACGTTCACCTCGAGGTCGTTCTCGCGGTTGTGCTCGCCGATGATCATGCCCTGATAGACCTTGGCGCCGGGCTCGATCATCATCGGGCCGCGATCTTCCAGGTTCCACATGGCGTAGGCCACGGCCTCGCCCTTGTCGTTCGAGATCAGCACGCCGTTGCGGCGGCCGGGCATCTCGCCCTTGTAGGGCTCGTAGGCCTTGAACAGGCGGTTCATGATCGCGGTGCCGCGGGTGTCGGTCATGAGCTCACCCTGGTAGCCGATGAGGCCGCGGGTGGGCGCATGGAAGACGAGGCGCAGGCGCGAGCCGCCCGACGGCTTCATCTCGATCATCTCGGCCTTGCGCTCGGACATCTTCTGCACGACGACGCCGGAATACTCCTCGTCGACGTCGACCACGACCTCTTCGACGGGCTCGAGGACGTTGTCGTTCTCATCCTTCGAGAGCACCACGCGGGGACGCGAGACGGCGATCTCGAAGCCTTCGCGGCGCATGGTCTCGATCAGGATGGCGAGCTGGAGTTCGCCGCGGCCCGAGACGAAGAACGAATCCTTGTCGGCCGCCTCCTCGATCTTGAGCGTGACGTTGCCCTCGGCCTCCTTGAACAGGCGGTCGCGGATCATGCGGCTCGTGACCTTGTCGCCCTCGGTGCCGGCCAGCGGCGAATCGTTGACGATGAACGACATGGTGACGGTGGGCGGATCGATCGGCTGGGCCTGGATCGGGGTCTCGACCTGCGGGTCGCAGAAGGTGTCGGCCACGGTGCCCTTCACGAGGCCCGCGATGGAGACGATGTCGCCAGCCTCACCCACGTCGATGGGCGCGCGCTCCAGGCCGCGGAAGGCCAGGATCTTCGAGACGCGACCGGTCTCCACCAGCTTGCCGGTGCGGTCCATGACCTTGATGGCCTGGTTCGGCTTGACGGTGCCGGACGCGATGCGGCCGGTGATGATGCGGCCGAGGAACGGGTTGGCTTCCAGCAGGGTGCCGAGCATCCGGAACGGACCCTCCTCGACCTTGGCCTGGGGCACGTGCGCGAGCACGAGGTCGAACAGCGGGGCGAGTCCCTCGGTCTGGTCGCCGTCGGGCGCCGTCGCCATCCAGCCGGCGCGGCCGGACCCGTAGAGGATCGGGAAGTCGAGCTGATCGTCGGTGGCGTCGAGCGCCGCGAACAGGTCGAACACCTCGTTCACCACCTCGGTGATGCGGGCGTCCGGACGGTCGACCTTGTTGATCGCCACGATCGGCTTCAGGCCGATCTTGAGGGCCTTGCCGACCACGAACTTGGTCTGGGGCATCGGGCCTTCGGCGGCGTCGACGAGCACGATCACGCCGTCCACCATCGAGAGGATGCGCTCCACCTCGCCGCCGAAATCGGCGTGGCCGGGGGTGTCGACGACGTTGACGCGGGTGTCCTTCCAGACGACCGAGGTCGCCTTGGCCAGGATGGTGATGCCACGCTCCTTCTCGAGATCGTTCGAGTCCATGGCGCGTTCCTCGACGCGCTGGTTCTCGCGGAACGATCCGGATTGCGACAGCAGCTTGTCGACGAGCGTCGTCTTGCCGTGGTCGACGTGGGCGATGATGGCGATATTACGAAGCTTCATGGGGTATCCGAAGCGAGAAGAGCCCGTCACGCGACGGGCCGCAGGAGGCGGCCGGCTACGCCGGGTCACGGGATCGAGCTATCGCGTCGCAATATAAGGTGTGGGCCTCCGGGGCAAGGGGGCCGTCCTGCATGCCTCCCGGCCCTGTGCAGCGGACACGCGCGATGAGGCAGCGTGACATCCTCCGGTTGCGGACGTTCAATGACCGAGCTCGGAGAACGCGATGATCGATCAGACCTTCCATATTTCCAGGCCCTTGGTCTCCATCGTGGCGATCGGCGATTCCGGGGAGGCGCTGCTCCTCCGCGCATTGCTGGAGAGCCTGGGCGCCTCGGTGCTGCTCCACCTTCCTGGCACCCCTGCGGATGTCCTTCTCGTTCTCGGAGCTGGCGGGTCACCTGCGGACCATCTCGTGCTCAGCGGCCACGGCGATGACGAAGGCTTCATCCTCGGAGAGTACGGGCCGGAGATCGACACCCGCTGCCTTACGCGGGGCCGTCTTTCTCCGGTGACCCTGGCGGAGCATATCACCCTGCCCGGCAAAGTCGTCGTGAGCACCGCCTGCGAGACGGGCACGGCCGCGTTCGGTTCCGCCTTCCTCAAAGGCGGCGTCGCGGCCTACATCGCTCCGAACGGCTCCCCCGAGGGAGCCGATGCCGTGCTCTTCGTGCATCGGCTGTTTCATCAGTTCCTCGCCCGACGCCGCCCCCTCGCCCTGGCCTTCGCCCATGCGGCGGGAGACGATGCGGCGGGCCGGATGTTCGTGGGCTACGGCATCGCCGCTCCGAGGTCGGATGGCGCCGTGCCGGCGGTTCGCCCCCGGTAGCGGCCGAGCGCCGTGACGCACACGAACGAGATCGCCGCGAGGGTGGTGCCGAAGGCGGCGATGGGCCACCAATGGCCCTGGAAGCGTTCGGCCAGGAGGGTGCCGACGATCGGCGTGAGCCCGCCCGCAAGGGCGCCGCACACCTGATAGGCCACGGAGATCGCGGTGTAGCGCACCCGCGTGGGGAAGGCGCCGGCCACGTAGCCGGCAATGACCGCGTAGAAGGTGGCGCTGCCGAGCACGTTGAGGGCGAGGCCGAGGGTCAGGGCCGGCACAGAGCCCATGTCGACCAGGAGGAAGAGCGGATAGGGCGCCAGCATCGCCCAGATCAGGGTGCCCTGGAGGAACAGGCGCTCGTTGCGAATCAGCTCCGCGATCCGCGCGCCCACCGGCGTCATCACGAACTGGACGCAGGCCGCCACCAGCAGCGCGTCGAGGATCGTGGCCCGGGGCAGGCCCAGATACTGGGTCGTGTAGGTGATCATGAAGGTGTTGAAGAGGTAGACCGAGCCGATCGCGAAGGTGTTGGCGCCGGCCGCCAGGGCCAGCGGCGTCAGGCTGGTGGCCAGAACCTCGCGAATCGGCGCCGGCGCCGGGGCGGCCCGGCTGCGATCCGCCTCGAAATCCGGTGATTCGCCGACGCCCAGGCGGATGAACAGGCCGACGAGGAGCAGGACCACGCTGACCAGGAACGGCAGGCGCCAGCCCCAGGCCAGGAAGCGCTCCGAATCCATGAGACCGGCCAGGCGGAAGGCCAGCAGCGACAGGATCTGCCCGGCCGGGCTGCCGAGTTGGGCGAACGACGCGAAGAAGGTCGCGCGCCCCTTCGGCGCGTGCTCGGCGGCCAGCAGCACCGCCCCGCCCCACTCGCCGCCGACCGCGATCCCCTGGAGGATGCGCAGGCCCACGAGGGCGATGGGCGCCCAGATCCCGATGCTGGCATAGGTCGGCAGCAGGCCGATGCCGGTGGTGGCCAGCCCCATCATCACCAGGGTGACCACCAGGGCCTTCTTGCGCCCGAGCCGGTCGCCGACATGCCCGAAGATCAGTCCGCCGAGGGGCCGGGCGAAGAAGCCGACCGCGAAGGTGCCGAAGGCCGCCAGGGTCGCCACGAAAGGCGTCGCCTCGGCGAAGAACAGCGGCCCGAACACCAGGGCGGCGGCGGTGCCGTAGATGAAGAAGTCGTACCACTCGATGGTGGTGCCGACGAAGGCCGCGATGGCGGCCCGGGCCGGTTGGCGCGGCGCGGGATCGGGTCTCGGGGTCGCGGACATGGGGTGGTCTCCCGGGCGAAGGAGCGGGGCGGCCCGACGGACCAGCAAGCCCCGGACCGCGCCGCGCGGTCAGGGCCTCAGCCCATCCTGACGCCCCGCTCGACCGGATGCGCCCGGGTCCCTCAGCCGCTACTTCGCCGCCACGGGCCGCACCGACCACGTCGCCCAGTAGACCGGGCGGCCGAAGACGCTGGAACCGTTCGCGCCGCCCGGCCCCGGCGCCACCCGGTCGAGCCACGTCAGGAACCCGGCCTTGGCCTGATAACTCGTCGGGGTCGCGAGATTGCCGTAGCGGTCGGTCATCCAGAAATGCTGGCTGCGGCCGAACCGGCCCGAGCCGTCGCCGCCCGAGCGCAGGCCGAGATAGGCGGTGGAGCGCATGATCGCCTGCGGTTCCGAGAACCAGGTCAGTCCGGCCAGGGACCCCGGGGCGAGGTCGGCGCTGTACTGCACGCAGATATCGGCGACGGGTCCGTCCATGGTGTTGGCGGGACGGTTGCAGCGGTAGGCCACCACCCAGCGGTCCATGTCCCGGGCCTTGGCCACCCGCATCAGGCTCTGGGCCGGCAGCGGCTCCGCGATGGTGCGGGGCGCCGACCACACGCGGTCGGCGGTGAGATCGCGGCTGGTGCGCAGGTAGAGGCCCATCCGCCGGCTGGCCATCGGCGCCCCGCAATCGGAGGGCAGCACGTCGGTGTAGTAGTAGTGATAGACCTGATCGACCACGCTGATGGCGCCGACGAGGTCGGTGCGGTCGAGGCCCTGACCGGCGCAGTTGCCGAGGACGGGGGCGCCGGTCTCGTCGAGGACGGCGCTGGGGCCCGGCGCATCGGCAGCAGCCTGCGCGCGACTGCGGCGGCCACGCCGTGACCGGCCCTCTGCTCGCTCCTGCGCTCGCCCTTCCGCCCGCCCCTCGCCGAACGGCGTCCAGGCGATGCCGTCCAGGCTGCGGCTGCGGATGTCGAAGCGGATGAAGTCCAGGGTGCGGGCCTGGAGCAGCGCGTGCCGCTGGCCAGATTCGGTGGGCACGGCCGCGAGGAAGAACACGTAGCTGTAGGCATCCCCGCCCCAGGCGCGTCCGGCCACGGTCATCGGATGGCGGGCGGCGATGCCCTCCTCCGTCGGCACCGGCGCGGGGGGCGCTTCCGCCCGGCCCCGGCCGCCGCGGCGACGCCGCTCCTGGCTGCGCGCGACCGTGCGGGCCATCTCCCACAGGCGGGCCTGCGTCGGCGGCATCGCGGTGGCGAGCTGCTCCGGCATGGCGCCGGAGCGGATCGAGCCGCCGTCCAGGGCCTCGGCGGCGCGCCGCGGCGCGCAGGCCTCCGTCTCGCCGCGCCTGGATTTCGGGGCGGCCAACGGCGTCTCGGCCTGGTAGACGGCCTGGAGCGGCCCGGTGGCGGGCGTCGTCCGGACGAGCTGGACGCTGCCGGCCGATTCACAGGCGCGAGGGGTGAAGAACACGCCCTCGGCCTCGCCGCCCCGGCAGATCTCCAGGGTGCCGCCGCCGGTGACGTAGCAGCTGGTATCGGTGGTCTGCGCCGCCGCCCCGGAGATGCCCAGCGCCGCCATCAGGCCGGCCAACAGAGGCGCCGACGCGCGGCGATGGGCGCCGGACGGCGCGGCGGGTGGGGAAAAACGCTGATGTGTCACGGGCCTTAGGGGTAGCGCGCCGGGGCCTTTCGGCAAGGCGGCGACCGGGTGCCATCCACATCGCGTTGCGTCACGTTTTCGCGGATGCGGCTCGGGTCAGGGCGCGGACCGGCGCTCCGTCCCGCACCATTCGGCGATGAACAGCGCCATCGCGGTAGTGATCCGCTGGACCGAGGCGAGGCTCACGCGCTCGTCGAAGCCGTGGATGTTCTGACTGATCGGGCCGTAGCAGAGTGCGGGCACCCGGTCGTAGAGCGCGTAGACGCGGGTATCGAGATAGCTCGGCGACATGAAGCTCTCGAGGTCCCGGCCGGTCGCGGCCCGGTGCGCCCGCCCCAGCACCGCCTCCGCCTCGGAGCCCTCCGCCAGGGCGTAGCCCTCGGCGAAGAAGCCGTTGAAGGCGATCCGGGGCGGGGTGTTCGACAGGAAGGCGTCGTCGCGGGCGAAATCGGCCACCGCCTGCTCCACCGCGCGAGCGGCCTCCGCCGCCGAGAGCCCGGGATACAGGGCGATGCGGCAGTCGATCCGGCACCAGGCCGGCACCGACGAGGCCCAGTCGCCGCCCTCGATCCGGCCGACATTGAGGTTGATGGCGTCGGGCTGGTCGGCGAAGTGGGGATGGCCCGCCTTCTCGGCGTTCCAGCGCGCCTCCAGGGCCCGCAGGGCGCCGATCACCCGATAGGTGGCGTCGATGGCGTTGGCCCCGGCCCCCATCTCGCGGACATGGACCGGGCGGCCGCGCACCTCGACGGTGAACCACAGCACGCCGACATTGGCGCGCACGAGTTTCTCGTCCTCGGGCTCCGGGATCAGGACCGCATCGGCGCGGTAGCCGCGCAGATGGGTCATCAGGGCGCCGTTGCCGGTGGCTTCCTCCTCCACCACGGATTGCAGGGTCACGGTGGCGGCCGGCTGCAGCCCGAGCCGCGCCAGAGCGTCGAGGGCGAACAGGTTGGCGGCATGGCCCGCCTTCATGTCGGCGGCGCCGCGCCCGTACATCCAGTCGCCATCGATGACCGGCTCGAAGGGCGGGTGGGTCCACAGATCGGCCGGCCCCGGCGGCACCACGTCGACATGGGCCTGGAGGATCAGCGAGCGCCCGGTCTCGGCCCGCGGCCGATGGATGCCGACCACCAGGGGCGCCCGGGAATGCGTCTCCGACAGCGCGCCCCCGCCCGGATGGGCGGCGAGCGCCGCCGCGTCCATGGCGAAGCGATCGATGGCGTAGCCGCGGTCGCGGAAGGCGCGGAACACGAAATCCTGGATCGCGTGCTCGGCCCCGCGCGTCGATTCGAACCGCACCAGGGCCTGGGTGTGGGCGACCTGCTCGGGAAACCCGGCGGCGACGGCCTCGGCGATGCGGGCGGCCAAATCTGGGTCGAGCGCGGGGCTGAGAGCGGGATCGGGGGGCATCGGCTCTCCTGCGCGGCGACGGATCGCGTCAGGATAGCGAGGCCGGGGCGATCAGGCGAGGAGCACCGCCGCCAGGGCCAGCGGCAGGGCGAGCAGGGCGGCCGGGCGAATCCAGGCGGGCCGGTAGGACACCAGCGCGACCACCAGAAGGGCCGCGCCGGTGAGGGAGCCGATCCACTGCACGGGTCCGAAATTCCAGTCGGAGGTCAGGATGGCGGCCGCGAAGGACACCGCGATCACCGCCCATCCGGCGAGGCGCAGGCCCCGCGCGCGCGTCCGGCTCTGGCCCCGTCCGGCAATGGCCCGATGGTGCCGGTCCATCGACAGGCACAGCGCAGCGAGGCCGGCGAAGCTCAGGGCGAGGTTCAGGGCGATGGAGAGCGGAGTCATGCTTTGACGAGACCTTTGGGCGCCAGACCGCCGGCGGGGCGGGCCGCTCGGGCGGCCGCGCGACGACCTTCGTAGAGGGAGACCGCCCGGGCCCCGAGCGCCAGGACGAGGCCGAGCCCCAGCATCGCGGCATCGAAGGCCAGGAAGTCGAAGCCACGATCCGTGGTCAGGGCACCGACGATGGGCACGGCGCCGAAGAGGAGCCCGGCGGACAGGCCCATCTCGACCCAGGCCCGTCGGTGCGGCCGGGCCAGGGGCACCAGGGCGGCGAGCGCCCAGGCGCCGAAGAACACGCCGCCCTCCCAGGTCGCCCGGTGGGCGAGGTCGACGGGCAGCAGCCGGTTGGCGAGGAAGAACGCCGCCATCCCGATGGGCAGGCCCAGGATCGTGCCGATGTTGAGGCCGCGCACGAGGCGCAGGCCGAACCGGGGCGCCTCGCCGGCCTTCGGCATGCGGGCGACGCTCCACAGGACGAGACCGGTGGCGATGGTGGCCGCGCCCATCAGGCCGCAGAGGAAGAACAGCGCCCGCAGGACGGGGCTGGCGAAATGCGCCTCGTGCAGGCCCATGAAGCTGGTGAAGACGTGCGCGGCCGGCTTCATCGTGCCCACCCGCTCGACCACGGCGCCGGAAACGGCATCAAAGGCGATCTGCGGATGCTGGTGGGCCAGCCCGTGCGGCTCCTCGAACACCGCGACCACCGTGGCGCCGGCGTCGCCCGGGTTGTTGACGATGACCATCTCGAGGGGCTCGGACACCTCGCCCTGGGCGCGGGCCAGCAGCGGCGCCAACGGCAGGGCCTCGGCCGGACGGCCGGCGGCCGGGCGCCAGGTCGTGCTCTGGGCGGATTCCACGAAGAAGTGCAGGTCGTCGCCCTTGTAGGCGGCCGTCACCCCCCAGGGCATGTACATCAAGCCCAGCGTGACGATGCCCGTATAGGTGATCATCAGGTGGAACGGCAGGGCGAGCACGCCGGTGACGTTGTGGGCGTCGAGCCAGCCGCGCTGGGCCGACTTGTCCCGTCGGAAGGTGAAGAAGTCGGCGAAAATGCGCCGATGCGTGACGATGCCGGAGATCAGCGCGACGAGCAGGATCATGGCCGCCCCGCCGACGATCCAGCGGCCGAGCGTCGGCATCATCTGGAGTTCGTAGTGGAAGCGGTAGAAGAAGTCGCCGCCCTGGGTGTCCCGCGCCCGGGTGGGGGTTCCCGTCTCCCGATCGAGCAGGGCCTGGCCAAGGGGCGCCTCCAGGCTGTCCATCCAGTAGACGCCGATCACCGGACGGTCGGGCTGCGGCACCGAGACATACCAAGCCATGGCCTTCGGGGCATGCGTCTTCAGGTAGGCGATCCCGCGTTCGGCGGCGGGGATGGGGTCGGAGGGTCCGGCGCGCAGTTCCGGCCGCATCCACAGCGAGATGTCGGCACGGTAATAGGTGGCGGTGCCGGTCACGAAGACCGCGAACATCACCCATCCGGTGACGAGGCCGGCCCAGGTGTGGAGCCAGGCCATGGATTGGCGGAACCCCGGCCTCATGCGGGCGGCCCCGCCGCGACGAGACCGAGGGCGACCCACAGGCCCACGCCGACGAGCGCCATGGGAATTCCGAGTCCGATCGCGGCGCGCAGCAGGGTGCGGGCGGCGAAGACCCAGATGACGGCACCGGCCAGGATGGCGAAGCTGAGCAGTGTGGCGGTGGCCACCGCCTCCGAGCGCACCATCGGCAGGGTCAGCGACAGGAACGCGGTGGCGAGCGCCGCCAGGGCGTAGCCGCCGAAGGCTGCGAGCACCACGCGCCCGGCCACGGCTGCGCGGTAGCGCCAGCCTTGTCGCGCGCAGACCCTGTCCAGGGAAGCGGAACCATCAACCACGGGCAGCACCTTCGAGACGCGCGCGGGGCACACCCGCAAGATCAGGCAAGAGCGGCAGTCCCGGCCGTGCCAAACCTGCCGGCCGACCCCCGGATGTCGCGAGGATTTGCTCCGCTATAGCGATCCTCGTCTTGAGCCTGCAAACGCTATGTTATGGAATCATTCCAATTCGACATTCAAACGCTGCAAGAGGCGCGACATCCTCAAAGGCCCGGGATGGAACGGCGTCGGAAATCGTGTTGACGGACCGCAGGTCGCGCCCTGTGCCCCCGGAACGCGGGTTAGGATAAGGTGGCGATCAGCGCCCGCTTTCCGCGAACACCGCCCGAGAACAAGACACCCGATCGTGACCGCAAGCTCAACACGTCCCCCGATCCGCTTTCGCGGCCGTTCCTTCATGGCCCTGGTGCTCGCCCCGGTGCTGCCCGTCTCCGAGTGGCTTGCCGAACTCGACGCGCTGGCCCGGCGCTCGCCCGCCTTCTTCGTCGGGCGCCCGGTCATCCTCGACGTGGCCGGACTCGGGCTCGAACGGGAAACCCTCGTCGCCCTGGTGGCCGATCTCGCCGCCCGCGACGTCGCCGTGATGGGCATCGAGGGAGCCGATCCGGGCCAGCTCGGCGCCGGCCTGCCGCCGCCCCCGGCCGGGGGGCGTCCGGTCGACGCGGTTCCCACCCCGGAGGCGACGCCGGACGCCGAGGCGGACGCGCCGGTGATGCCGTCGGCGCCGGCGCCGTTCCGCTCGCTCATCCTCGATGCCCCGGTGCGCTCCGGCCAGACCATCCTGCACCTGGAGGGCGACATCACCGTGATGGGCTCGGTGGCCTCGGGCGCCGAGGTGATCGCCGGCGGCTCGCTCCACGTCTACGGCGCCCTGCGCGGTCGGGCGATCGCCGGGGCGGCGGGCAACCCGGACGCCCGCATCACCTGCCGCAAGTTCGAACCGGAACTCATCGCCATCGACGGCCTGTATCGCACGGCCGATGATCTCGGCCCGGTCCAGCGCGGCCTGCCGGCCCAGGTCCGGCTCGAGGGCGACGCGATCAAGGTGGCGGGCCTGGAATAGCCGCGGCGCAGCGGGGCGGGCCGTTCGGGCCTGTTCCACACGGATAACGGGCATCGATCGCACGCGCGCCTCTTCTGGATTGCGGAGCAAGGAACGGGAGGCGTGCCGGCGCGGCGCGTCGTAGGCGGGAGCAGGATCAAGTCGGAAGGACCTCCGCCGTGCCCCGCTCCGTCCCTCACACCCTGTCCGCGCCCGAGTGGGCGATGCTGCTCGCCCTGTCGGTGCTCTGGGGGGGATCGTTCTTCTTCACCGGTATCGCGCTCCAGGCGCTGCCGCCCTTCACCCTCGTCGTCCTTCGGGTCGGCGTGGCGGCCCTCGTCCTCAACCTCGCCCTGCCGCTCACGGGATCGCGCCTGCCCCGCACGCGCGCGGTCTGGACAGCGTTCGCCGGCATGGGGCTCTTGAACAACGTCCTGCCGTTCTGCCTGATCGTCTGGGGACAGACACACATCGCCTCCGGGCTTGCCGCCATCCTGAATGCGACGACGCCGCTCTTCGCCGTTGCGGTGGCCCACCTGTCGACCTCGGACGAACGGATGACGGGCAACCGGCTCGCGGGCGTTCTCGTCGGCCTGGGCGGGGTTGCCGTCATGATCGGGCCTGCCCTGCTGACCGCTCTCGGGACGAACGTCCTGGCGCAGATCGCGGTTCTGGCCGCAGCCCTCTCCTACGCGGTGGCGGGCGTCTTCGGGCGCCGCTTCAAGCGGATGGGCGTCCCGCCGGTCGCAACGGCGGCAGGGCAGGTCACGGCATCGACGCTCCTGATGCTCCCCATCGCCCTCGTGGTGGATCGGCCGTGGACGCTGGCGATGCCGGGTCTGCCGGTCTGGGGGGCCGTGCTGGGCATCGCCACCCTGTCCACCGCCCTGGCCTACGTGCTCTATTTCCGCATCCTGGCGACGGCGGGAGCGACGAACCTGCTGCTCGTCACGTTCCTGATTCCGGTCTCGGCCATCCTGCTCGGCACCCTGGTGCTGGGCGAGCGCCTGGATCTCCGGCACTACCTCGGCATGGCCCTCATCGGCTGCGGCCTTGCGGCCATCGATGGTCGCCTGTTGAGACGTGATTGCCTGTCGCGATTTGGTCGACCGCAGCCAGGCAAGCCTTCCGATCCTCCCGGGGTCGATCTGGGGCGAGACATCTGAACGGTCCGTTGGGCACGGGCGCGGATCGGCTGCGATCGCCGTTCCTACCGGCCGGTCCAGTTCGGCGGCCGCTTGGCCAGGAAGGCCTCCATGCCCTCGCGAAAATCGGCGCTGGTGTAGCAGAGGCGGATGAGGTCGTCGCCGGGACGCTCGGCCCCCGTCGCATCCTCGCCCTGGAGGCGCCGCAGGCCCTCCTTGGTCGCCCGCAGGGTGAGCGGCGCGTGGCCGGCCATCAGGGTCGCGAGGTCCGTGGACCGCGCCGCCAGCGCGTCGGCATCGGCCACCACTTCACCGACGAGCCCGATGGCCAGCGCCTCCTCGGCGCCGACGAGGCGGGCGGTGAAGATCATGTCCTTGACCCGGGCCGGGCCGATCAGGGCCGAGAGCCGGCGCAGGTTGCCGAGCGAGAGGCAATTGCCGAGGGTGCGGGCGATGGGAAAGCCGAGCTTGGCGTCGCGGGTGGCGATGCGCAGGTCGCAGGCGGCGGCGATGGCTGCGCCGCCGCCGGTGCAGGCGCCGGCGATCGCCGCGATGGTCGGCACCGCCAGCCGCTCCAGCGCGCCCATCACCCGGTCCATGAAGCGCTCGTAGTCGATCGCGTCCTGGGCGGTCTCGAAGCTCCGGAACTGGGCGATGTCGGTGCCCGCCGCGAAGGCCTTGGCCCCCGCGCCCGTGATGATCAGCGCCTTGATGCCGGTATCGGCCTCGATCCGGGCGCAGTGATCGATCAGCCCCTGGTACATGCCGAAGGTGAGGGCATTGCGCGCCTGCGGCCGGTTCAGCGTCAGGCGGGCGATGCCGCCCTCGGCCGTGAAGAGGAGTTCGTCGGTGCTGGTCATGCCGGATACCTGGACGGGGGCTGGACGGAGGACTGGCGGGCGAGAGGCGTGGAAGCGTCCCACACCCTCTCGCCCGGAGCACTCGGTCCGTGCAAGCGGCCGGCTTCGAATCAGCGTCCTCAGAACACGGGCGGCACGAACATCGCGGCCGGAACCGGGTGGCGGATGTAGTCCTCGTGGCGCTCGCGATCCGGCAGGTGCACGGGCGGATGCTCGACGTCGCCGTAGGGAATCTGCGCCAGGAGGTGGCTGATGCAGTTGAGACGGGCGCGCTTCTTGTCGACGGCCTCGACCACCCACCACGGCGCTTCCGGGATGTGGGTCCGGGCCAGCATGTCCTCCTTGGCCTTGGTGTAATCCTCCCACCGGCGGCGGGACTGCACGTCCATTGGGGACAGCTTCCACTGCTTCAGCGGATCGTGGATGCGCATGTTGAAGCGGAATTCCTGCTCCTCGTCGGTGATCGAGAACCAGTATTTCAGCACCACGATCCCCGAGCGGGTCAGCATGCGCTCGAATTCGGGCACCGAGCGGAAGAACTCCTCCACCTCGTCGGGGGAGCAGAAGCCCATCACGCGCTCGACGCCGGCGCGGTTGTACCAGGAGCGGTCGAACAGCACGATCTCGCCGGCGGCCGGCAGGTGCGAGACGTAGCGCTGGAAGTACCATTGCGTGCGCTCGCGCTCGCTCGGGGCGGGCAGCGCCGCGACCCGGCAGACGCGCGGGTTCAACCGCTGGGTGATGCGCTTGATGACGCCGCCCTTGCCGGCGGAATCGCGGCCCTCGAAGATCACGACGACGCGCAGCTTGTGGGCCTGGACCCAGTCCTGCAGCCGCACCAGCTCGTGCTGCAGCCGGAACAGCTCGCGGAAGTAGACCTTGCGGTCGAGGCCGGGCGGACGGGCTGGCTGCCCGAGTTCGTCGGCCAGTCGCTCCAGGCGCTCGTCCTCCATCTCGAGTTCGAGTTCCTCGTCGAAATCGTCCGCCACCTCGCGGCGGATCGCCTCGACCTCCGCTGCCCGCTGCGCGCTGTCCATGCCCGACCCCAGACCCTGCCGTGGAAACCGAGGGGCTTAGATCACGGTTGTATGACAGGCCGGATACGGGCTGGCGGCCCGGAGGGAACGTCCGCCGGCCCCTGCGTGTTGATGGTCAAGCTGCGCCGTTCCTGCCCGGCGCCCCACATCGCAAGAGGGTCACACCATGAGCCTGATCGGACGCATCGTCACCAAGCTCCTCGGCAACGAGGACCGTCCCGTGGTCCGCGACGACCGCAACTACGATTCCGGCACACCCCTCGGCCGCCTCGTGACCAAGATCCTCCGGAAGTGAAGCCTGCAAGCCGGGCGGCTCAGGCCGCCCGGCGCTTGGACTTCTTGTCGCGACCCGACTTTTCGCGGCCCTGCCCGGGCGCGCGCTGACCGGCACGGGTCCGGTCGAGCACGAATTTCGCGTAATCGTCCATGTCCCCGGCAAACGGCTTGACCGTGTTGTCGGCCGCCAGCCACAGGCGATCCGCCACCAGCTCCATCAGCGAGCGATCGTGGGTGATGAGGATGACCGCCCCGCCGTAATCGTTCAGCGCGTCGAGGAGCGCCCTCCGGCTGTCGATATCGAGGTGGTTGGTCGGCTCGTCCAGAATGAGCAGGTGCGGCGCCTGCATGGCCACGAGGTTGAGGAGCAGGCGCGCCCGCTCTCCTCCCGAGAGCGCGTCCACTGTCGTCTCCTGCTTGTCGAACCCGAGCCCGAAGCTCGCGAGCTTGGCGCGCCTCCCCGATTCGCTGTCGTCGGGACGCTCGCGCCGGATGATGGCGAGCGGGGTGTCCTTCGGGTCGAGGGCCTCGATCCGGTGCTGGTGGAACCAGCCGACCTGCACCCGCCCTTCCCGCACCATCCGCCCGTCCCGCACCTGGAGCGCGCCCGCCGCCATCTTGGCGAAGGTCGACTTGCCGGCGCCGTTGACCCCGAGCAGCCCGATGCGGTCGTCGACGTCGAGGGTCAGGTTGAGGTCGCGCAGGACCGGCGCATCGTCGCCATACCCGATGGTGGCGTCGGTCAGGTGCATCAGCGGCGGCGCCAGGGGGCGCTTCGGCGAAGGCAGGTGGAACGGCGCCACGTGCTCCTCGATGGTGGTGGCGATCGGCTCCAGCTTGGCGAGGCGCTTGACGCGGGACTGCGCCTGCGCGGCCTTCGAGGCCTTGGCCTTGAAGCGGTCGATGAAGCTCTGCAGATGGGCGCGCTCGGCTTCCTGCTTCTGCTTGGTCGAGGCCTGGAGACGGGCCTTCTCGGCCCGGCGCTTCTCGAAATCGTCGTAGCCGCCGGTGTAGAGTTCGAGCTTGCCTCCGGCCACGTGCAGGATCGCATCGACCGAATTGTTGAGCAGCTCGCGGTCGTGGCTGATGATCAGGGCCGAGTGCGGATAGCGCTTGAGCCGGGCTTCCAGCCAGAGGGCGCCCTCGAGATCGAGGTAGTTGGTCGGTTCGTCGAGGAGCAGCATGTCCGGCTCGGCGAACAGCGCCGCAGCGAGGGCCACGCGCATGCGCCAGCCGCCGGAGAACTCCGCCATCGGACGGGTCAGGTCCTCCACCGAGAAGCCGAGGCCGGCCAGGATCTCGCCGGCCCGGGCCGGGGCCCGGTCGGCATCGATCTCGATGAGGCGGGCATAGATCTCGCCCAGGCGTTCCGGCTCGGCGGTCTCGAGTTCGGTGTTCAGCGCATCGCGCTCCACGTCGGCCGCCAGGATCGTGTCGATCAGACTGACCGGGGTCGCGGGGTGTTCCTGGTCGACGGAGGCGACGCGGGCGGTCTTCGGCAGCAGGATGGCGCCGCCGTCGGGCTGCAGCTCGCCCAGGATGATCTTGAACAGGGTCGATTTGCCGACGCCGTTGCGACCGACGAGCCCGACCTTCGAGCCGGGCGGCACCGCCACGCTGGCACGGTCGAAGAAGCGTCGGCCCCAGGCGCTGAAGGTGAGGTCTTCGATCTGGATCATTGCGGGGGGGGCTCGCCGGGGGCGCGGGCACCGAATGAACCCTGACGCGATGCCTTCGCTCTATCGCAGCGCACCATGGAGCGCGAGGGGGGCGGCACGCATCCGACCCCCTCGTGCGACGCGCATTACTGGGCCGCGACCACCGACGCCTTCACCAGGGGCGCGACCGGCACGGTCTTGCGCCAGAAGGTCCCGGTGCGGCCGGTCTGGTACCCGGTCTCGTACAGGCTGCGCATGTAGCCGGTGTCGAAGCCGCGCGCCGTCGAGGTGTTGGGCGCCGATTCATCGATATAGGCGAGGTTGAAGCCGATGCCGTTGCCGCGGGTGAAGGCGTAGGTCGAGGCCAGGGTGGCGCGGCTGCGGGCGCGGCTGGCGGTGGTGAACGAACGCTCGACGATGGAGAGCGTGTTGTTCTGAGCGAGATCGAATTCCGGCTCCAGGCGCCCGTTGATGATGACGTAGATGTCCGACTTGGCGCCCGCCTTGAAGCGGGCATCGCGCAGCAGGAACGATTGCGGCAGGGTGAACACCGGCGTCACCACCGAGCCGTCGACATGCATCTCCTGGAAGGTGCGCTGCGCCGCCTGGACGTCGATGAGCTGGGGTGGGAACACCGCCGGGATGCTGGCCGAGGCGGTGAGCACGTCCGTGAACAGGTCGAGGGCGGCCGGTCCGCCGCTGGCCGCGATGGCGCCCATGTTCCAGATCACGGCGCGCTGGGCGTCGAGATTCGTCGTCACCACGAGGAGGCGCCGGCCCTTGGCGTGCTGCGCGGCGATGGCCGTGAGCAGGTCCGGCGTGACGTAGCGGCGCACGAGGTCGCGCAGGCGCCCGTCCCCGAACAGGCCGGAGCCGAACAGCACGTTGGCGAAGCTCGGCGACTGCACCAGGGTCGAGGCGATGCCGCTGGTGTAGATGTCCTTCAGAATGGCGTCGTATTCCGGCCCGACGAACGCGAAGGGCGCGATCAGCGCGCCCGTGGAGACGCCGGAGACCAGGGAGAACTCGGGACGCTTGCCGGATTCGGTCCAGCCGTTCAGCAGGCCGGCCCCGTAGGCCCCGTCGCCGCCGCCGCCCGAGAGCGCCAGGTACGCGAACGGAACCCGGCTGTTCTCGGGCCGCGCCGACATCTCGGTGAAGGTCTTTTCCGAGGCATCCGCGTAGGCGCGGACATTCGGATCGAGCCCCGGCAGCACGGCGGCGGCGGCCTCATCGGCCGTATAGGGAATGCGCGGCGTGGAGCCACAGGCTGCGAGCTGTCCGGCCAGGAGCAGGGCAAAGCCCGCCCGAGCCCATCGGAGACGACGCATGTTCGAGATGTCCACTGCCAGAATTCCGGAGGCCCAACCCCGGGGTAATCCTAGCACGGGAAAAGCAGCTTGGCAGTTGTCGTCTTGCGGCCAAGCCTCGCGACAGATGCGGGGTGTGGCATTCGCGCAGCAATCCGAGCGCGTCCGCCGACATTCGCCACGCGCGCGTGCGGAAAACCGCGATCCCGGCGCGCGGGGATGTCAAATGAACTTCCAAGGGGCGAAGCCGTTGGAGCACCGTACGGCAGCGGTTGTCCGCCGCCGTGGTGATCCGACGTCCCTATTACCATCGTGAAGCCTGCCCACGCCGACTGATCGCCCCGCGCGGGTCAGCCGTGTCGCCCGCATGCCGTCGACGGTCGTGACGAGGTCGGCGCGGGCGGGAAGGCCCCACGGGTCAGCGGGACGAGGACGAGGCGAGAGACGATGGAACGAGACGACGCGTGGCACCTCACGAGCGACCTCAGGGTCGAGGGCGGCAAGGGCGATCCCTTCGCCGCCGCGATCCGTGCCACCCGTATGGCGATGATCGTCACCAACCCGCGCCTCGACGACAACCCGATCGTCTTCGTCAACGACGCCTTCCTGCGTCTCTCGGGCTATGAGCGCTCCGAGATCATGGGGCAGAACTGCCGTTTCCTGCAGGGACAGGACACCGACCCGAACGCCATCGGGCAGATCCGGGCCGCGGTCGATGCCCGGCGCGACATCGCCATCGACATCCTGAACTACCGCAAGGACGGCAGCCCGTTCTGGAACGCGCTGTACATGAGCCCGGTGATCACCGAAGGCGGGGACCTGCATTTCTTCTTCGCCTCGCAGCTCGACGTCACCGACCGGGTAGACGCGCAGATGCGGACGCAGAACGAGAAGGAGCATTTCGAGCGCGAGGTCGCGCGGCGGACGCGGGAACTGTCCGATGCCCTGGCGGCCAAGACCATGCTGGTCCACGAGGTCGACCACCGGGTGAAGAACAACCTGCAGATGGTGGCCTCACTCCTCACCATGCAGACCCGCAGTATCACCGATCCGACGGCCCGCGACGCGATGAAGTCGATGCTCACGCGCGTCGAGGCGTTGGGCACGGTGCACAAGCGCCTGTACCAGTCGCGCGACGTGGAGCGCTTCGACGTCGCGGAATTCACCCGGGAACTCGCCACGGACCTCGTGCGCGGCTCGGGCCATGCCGGCATCACCCTGCACCTGGACCTGGAGCCCGTGGAGGTTCCGGTCGAGAAGGCGCCGCCCGTCGCCCTGATGATGAACGAACTCATCACCAATGCGCTCAAGCATGCCTTCCCGGGCGACCGGCCGGGTCGCCTCTCGATCCGAGTCCATCCCGACGGTCGCTTCTTCGGCATCCGGATCGTCGATGACGGCATCGGCATGCCCCCGGACGTCGTGGGGGCGCGCTCCTTCGGGAAGCGCCTGGTGGAGAGCCTGGCGCGCCAGTTGAATGCCAGCCTGACCTGGCAGCCGGGCCATCCCGGGACCCTGATCGAGATCCGCCTGCCCCGCGAAACGCCGGGCGCAAAGGACAGCACGTGAGCGAGCCCCTGCGGGTCCTGATCGCGGAAGACGAAGCGCTCATCCTGATGCAGCTGGAGTTTCTCGTGGAAGATGCCGGCCACATCGTGGTCGGCACCGCCGCGACCTCCGACGAGGCGATCCGGGTCGCCCGGGAGACGCGGCCGGACCTCGTCTTCGTCGATCTCCAGTTGCGGGGCGGTTCGTCCGGCATCGACATCGTCCGGGCCCTGCGCAGCGAAGACGCGATGGTCCTGATCTTCGTCACGGCCAACGCCCAGCACATCCCGGATCATTTCGAGGGTGCGGCCGGCGCCATCCCGAAGCCCTTCACCGAAGCCGCGATCTTCGACACGATCGCATATTTCAGCGAATGCGTGCGCAGCCCGCCGCCCCGCGCCCCGCAACCCCTCGGCCTCTCCCTCGCACCGGCCTATCTGGCGAGCCTCGGCGGCGCGTGAGCGACATCTGACGTTCCGACCCCGCACCGAAGGTGCGGGAGGAGTGCCTTGGGGACTCCAGCCCTTCACCGCGAACCTTATTACCCTCAATGGCGCCGGATTTTTCCCCTCGTTCGGTCATACGGCGCCGTTTCATCAAGTCTGAAAGCAGACCGTCCGACCGTCTGCACGGGGCCGGCGGCAGACGGTCCCAGGCGTTCAGAGTTTGCCCACCCGTTCGCCCCCGCGGCCGGCGGGCGGGTGGCCGAATGTCCGCACGCCGGTCACATCGCTTCAGCGGTAGCCGGCCGCCTGGAGCTCGAACAATTCGGCATAGCGGCCGCCGAGGGCCTGTAGCTCGGCGTGGCTTCCCGATTCGATGACCGTTCCGCCATTGAGGACGAGGATGCGGTCGGCCATGCGGACGGTGGAGAAGCGGTGCGAGATCAGCACCGCCGTGCGCCCGTGGCTCAGTTCGCGAAAGCGCTGGAACACCTCGAACTCGGCCCTGGCATCGAGGGCGGCCGTGGGCTCGTCGAGGATCAGGATCTCGGCCTCACGCATGTAGGCGCGGGCGATGGCGATCTTCTGCCACTCGCCTCCCGAGAGGTCGACGCCCTCGGCGAAGCGCTTGCCCAGGGGCTGGTCGTACTGGAGCGGCAGCCGCCCGATGACCCCGTCGGCCAGGCTGCGGCCGGCGGCCCGGGTGACCCGCTCGTCATCATCGCGCGCATCGATGCGGCCCACCGCGACGTTCTCGCGGGCGGTGAAGCTGAAGCGCACGAAGTCCTGGAAGATGACCCCGATCCGGCTGCGCAGGTCGTCGAGATCGTAGGCGGAGAGGGGCAGGCCGTCGAGGAGCACGCGGCCTTCCGTCGGGTCGTAGAGCCGGGTGAGCAGCTTCACGATGGTGGTCTTGCCGGCGCCGTTCTCGCCCACCAGGGCCAGCACCTCGCCGGCCGCGAGATGGAAGCTCAGGTTGCGCACCGCCCAGGTTTCGGTGCCGGGATAGCGGAAGCCGACCGCCTCGAAGACGATCCCGCTCCGGATCGGGCGCGGCAGGGGCGCGGGGATCGCGGGCGAGCGGATCGCCGGCACCACCCCGAAGAACGAGAACAGGTCGTCGAGGTACTGCGCCTGCGCGGCGATCTGCGAGAAGCCCAGCAGCAGGCCCTCGATCAGGCTGCGCAGGCGCTGAAACGAGCCGGCCAGGAAGGCGAGATCGCCGATCGAGAACTGTCCCGCCGCCGTGCGCCAGACGATGGTGGCGTAGGCGAGATAGTAGGCCAGCGTCCCCAGGGCGGCGAAGGCCCCGCCCCAGCCGGCCCGGCGCAGGGCCAGGGCGCGGTTGTCGGCCACGAGCTTGGTGGCGAGTCCCCGGTAGCGCTCGGCGATGTAGCCGTTCAGGCCGAACAGCTTCACCTCCTTGGCGGATTCGACGCTGGCCCCGAGGAAGCGCAGGTAGTCGATCTCGCGCCGCTCCGGCGTGCGCGTCCAGGCCAGGCGGTAGCCCTCGCGGTTGAAGTAGGTCTCGTTGAGGAAGGCCGGCACCAGGGCAACCACGAGCAGCAGGATCAGCCAGGGCGCGAAGGCCACGAGGCCGAGGGCGAAGGCCACCAGGGTGATGAGATCCTGGCCCTGGCCGAAGAGCTGGAACAGAAGGTTCGAGCGGCCCGTGACCTGACGGCGCGCCCGCTCCAGCTGGTCCTGCTGCGTGCTGTCCTCGAACTGCTCGAGGTCGAGATCGGCGGCGTGGCGCATCAGCTTCAGGGTCGCGGCATTGCCGTAGAGGTCGGCCACCAGCCCGTCGACGAGGGTGCTGGCCCGCCCCAGGAGGTCGGCCAGGATGGCGAGCCCGAACTCCGCCGCTACCAGAAGGGCGAGGTGCCGGAGGGCCGGATCGGCCAGCCAGGCTTCCGGGCCGAGGCCGCCCGGGTGGGGCCGGGCATGCTCGGCCACGATCGCGTCGAGGATGAGCTTGGCAAGGTAGAGCATGGCGACGGGCAGGCTCGCCCGCGCGAGGCGAAGGCCGAGGCTCGCCATGAGCAGGCGGGGACTGGCGGCGTAGACCAGGCGGAACAGGGCCGGCACGTGGCGCAGGGCGCCGAGGCGCGCGGTCCACGCGGAGGGAAGGGCAAGACGTTCGAGCATCGAGCGGGACCATGACCGGGACCAGTGCCCCCGTCGATCCCGTTCGCGTCGCGTCCAGGCCGCGTCCGTGTCGCAGCCGGAGGCCCTAAGCTCTTGAGGACAGAGGGTTCGACGGCGAGACGTGGCTTTGCGCCCTATGGTAGTCGTCACCGAATGTTCACCAAGGCGAGGCCGCCCACGATGCTCAGCGGTTCAGCGATC
The DNA here is from genome assembly GCF_023093475.1 of Methylobacterium sp. 37f. Lineage (NCBI taxonomy): Bacteria > Pseudomonadati > Pseudomonadota > Alphaproteobacteria > Hyphomicrobiales > Methylobacteriaceae > Methylobacterium > Methylobacterium sp. 37f. Next base: position 9,708 of record NZ_JAGHKN010000029.1, on the reverse strand, counting down.
CTGCGGGTCGGCATCCTGATCGTGGTGGCGGCTGTCCTTGCCGGGATCATCCAGTTTCTCCGGCCGCATGGGGACGGCGCGACCGAAACAGCGACCGAGTCTTCGGCCGAGACGCGGACCGTGACTCCTCCGCCCTCCGTCGGGAAGGCCGGAACCCAGGCGGTGGTCCCGCCGGCGGTGACGCGGCCGGTAAGCCCTGTCGTGCCGGCCCCCGCGCCGCAGGCATCGCCCTTGCCCGCCGCGCCATCACCACCAGCCCCGACCACGGCGCCGATGGCCGCCCCGGCTCCCACTCCAACCGCCGACGCGCGGATGCCTGCCTTTCCGCCTTCCTCGCCGCCCGCCTCACCCTCGCCCGGCCGCAGCAACGGGGACGCTGCCCGCCCGGCGTCGCCGATCACCGGCGAGCAGGCCATCGACAACGCCGCCGAAACGGCGGGACCGCGCGGCGTGGCGGTGATCGACCTCAATACGGGCAGCGTCTCGGAGCTGAACGCCCTCAGGGGCGGCGGCATGATCGGACGCGCGATCGCGCAGAAGCGCCCCTATGCCTCCGTCGGCGAGTTGCTGTCGAAGCGCGTCCTCAGCCGCGCGGTGTACGAGCGGATCAAGGATCAGGTCACGGTGCGCTGAAACCCGTTTCGGGTAGCGCACCGCGCGGCGCCTGCCTACAATGCCAGCCCAGGAAGCCGGAAAGCCGCTTCGATCACCAGGGACGAGCCATGTTTGCGCAAGCCGGGGGCGTTACCTTTCGCGAGGATCTCGGCGTCGAGGAGACCACCGAGACCGACAACATCGTCCGCTGGGACGGCGAGAAGCTCTATGTCGAGCACGACATCTATCACAACGGTCAGCTCGTCCACCGCAAGTACCGCAAGAACGTCAGCGAGGCGGTCGCCCGGGCGCTTCAGGCGCTGATCAACCGGACGCAGCAATAGGCCGGGGCGGCGAACCTGCGACGCGCCTCGGCGCGTCCGCATCCGCCCCCTACTTGCCGATCCAGTCGTGCTCGGCGACGACGGCTTCCACCGGGCGCGTCCAGGTGCCGGGCTGGTCGGAAGACCCCGTGCCGAGCGCGCACTGGACCATGACGCTGTCGCTCCAGCGCCCGTACTTGTAGCCCACCGCCGGCAGCAGCCCGACGCGGACGAAGCCGCAGGCCTCGTGGAGGCGCAGGGACGCCTCGTTCTGCGCGTCGATGTAGCCGATCATCTGGCGGTATCCACCCGCCGCGCAGGCCTCGATCAGCGCCGGCAGCAGGCGCCGGCCGATCCCGGCGTTCAGGTGCTCGTGGTGGACATAGATCGAGTGCTTCAGGGTGTAGCGGTAGGCCGGGCGCTTGCGGAACGGAACCGCGTAGGCGTAGCCGGCCACGATCCCGTCGCGGTCGGCCACGAGGTGCGGCAGGCGCTTCTTGCGCATGGCCTTCCGGCGCTTCTTCAGGTCGTCCGGGTGGAGCGGGTCCGCCTCGAAATCCCCGACATCGCCGACGCCGCGCCGGATGTGATGGGCGTAGATGTCCACCATGTCGGGCACGTCGGCATCCGACGAGGGCCGGATGACGAGGTCGGGATCACTCTCGGCCGCGCCCGCCATCAGCGGCTCTCGCGCATGACGCGGGGCTCTCGCATGACGTAGGTGTGGAACCGGATCGTCCCATCCGGATCGACGTCGCGGAACACGCCCTGGATCTCGGCCTCGAAGCCCGGGAACAGGTTCGCGGAGCGCTCGAACATCTTGAAGTAGTCCAGCATGGGTTTGGCCCGCTCGTCCAATCGCTCGCCCGGCAGCACCGTGCCGATGCCCGGCGGGTAGACCAGAAGCAAGGTCGTCGCCACACGACCCTCCGCCTCCGCGATCGGAACGTAATCGACGTTGTTGCGGGTGAGCTGCTGGACCGCCTCCTTCGGCGTCATCACCATCTCGGGCAGGTGGCCCGGCTCGAACTGCTTGCGCTGGAGCGTGCTGGTGCCGTGCTCGCGGTGGAAGGCGTGGAAGTCGGCGCAGAGGTCGCGCAGGCGCACGCCCTTGTAGCGGTTGGGCCGCCGCCGCACGAACTCGGGCATCGCCTCCTCGAGGGGCACGTTGTCGTCGTGCAGGCGCTTGAAGGCGACCAGCCCCGAGATCAGCGTGCCGGCCTTGGAGGATTCGACGCCCGGCGTCAGCAGGAAGAGCAGCGAGTTGAGGTCGTTCTTTTCCGGCACGATGCGGTTTTCCCGCAGGTACTGGGCAACGATCGGCGCCGGAACCCCATGCTCGGCATATTCCCCGGTGTGCCGGTTGAAGCCCGGCGTCAGCACGGTGAGCTTGTTGGGGTCGGTCATGGCGTAGTCGGGCGCCACGTGGGTGAAGCCGTGCCAGTCGGCGCCCGGCGTCAGCTCCCAATATTTCACGTTGCTGGCGAGCTCGTCCGTCGAGAGGCTTTCCCACGGCACCCGGCCGTCCGGTCCCTTGACCGTGTCCGGCACGAAGGGGTCGAAGAACCAGCGCTTGAGCGGATCGCCCTCCTTCTCCTCGAACTCGCGGCGGATAGCGCGCACCTTCTTGCGCCACTCGATGCCGAGCCGGATGGTATCGTCCCACAGGACGACGCCGGAGCGGCCCTTCATCATCTGCGCGCCGACATCGAGGGAGGCGAACAGGGGATAGAACGGCGAGGTCGAGGCGTGGACCAGGAAGGTCTCGTTGAAGCGCCGGTGTTCGATCCGCCGGGTCTGGCCGCGGATGTGGCTGTCCTTGGTGTGGATCTGCGAGGCCTGGGAGAAGCTCGCCAGCTGCTTGTGGGTCGACTGGGTGGCGATGATGCCGGGCGAGGTCTCGTCGAGGCCCTTCAGGCCCATGGCGAAGCGTCCGGCGAAGAGCGGGTGGAACTTCATGAAGCCCGCCCAGGCCTCGTCGAAGAGGATGTAGTCGCAGAGATGCCCGATCTTATCGAGGATCATCTGCGCGTTGTAGATCGTGCCGTCGTAGGTGCATTGCTCGACCACGGCCACGCGGAACGGCCGCTCGCGTCGCCAGGCCTCCGGGTCGGTGATCAGCGGGTTGTCGCGGATCTTTTCGCGGATGCGCGTCTCGTCAAGGGCTTCGTGGTACATCGGGCCGATCAGCCCGTAGGCGTTGCGGTCGGTCTCCAGGAAGACCGGGATCGCGCCGCCGAGGAACAGGGCGCCGTGATGCGCGGCCTTGTGGTTGTTGCGGTCGAACAGCACGAGGTCGCCCTCCGCCACCAGGGCCGAGAGCACGATCTTGTTGGAGGCCGAGGTGCCGTTGAGGACGAAGTAGGTCTTCTCGGCCCCGAAGATGACGGCCGCCTCCTTCTGCGCCTTCAGGGCCGGCCCCTCGTGGACGAGGAGGTCGCCGAGATCGAGCACCGAGTTGTCGAGGTCGTCGCGAAACACCGCCTCGCCGAGATGCTCGACGAAGATGCGCCCGATCGGCGAGCGGTTGTAGAAGATGCCGCCGTTGTGGCCGGGGCAGGTCCAGAGCTGGTTGCCCTGCTCGGCGTAGTCGACCAGCGCGCCGAAGAACGGCGTCTTCAGGGTCTCGGCATATTGCTTGACCCGGCTCACCAGGCCGCGGGCGATGTAGTCCGGGGTTTCCTCGGCGAGGAAGATGTAGCCGTCGATGAAGTCCAGCACCTCGACCGGAATGTCCTCCAGGCGCTTGCGGCGGACCATGATCACGATGGGCATTTCCAGCCCGCGCTTGCGCATGAGGTTGATGAGGGCGGCCGCCTTGCCGTCGAGGCCGCGCTTGCCCCAATCCACCACCATGCAGCCGATGGCCGAATCGGTCTGGACCGCGATGGCCGCGTCCTCGACGCGGCGCGCCCGTACCACCTCGAAGCCGAGCTTTTCGACCGAACCGATGATCTGCTGGACGCGCACACCCTCGAGGTCGTCCGGATCGAAGTTCGGCGCGCACATCAGGACGGTGAAGCGGCGAAAGAAGTCCATGCGGGGAAAGGCTCCAGAAGGCTGTTGGCGCACCGTTCGCGACGGGACGTGACGCTTCGATGACGATCCTGCGGCGGCGGCGGTGTTTTCAGGCTCCGGGCCGTGCGACAGAAAGCCGGCTTACGATCCGGCACGCCGTTTGACGAGCCCGAGGCGGCGGATCATGCCGTAGACGGCCAGCGCCGCGAGGCCGCAGAGGACCAGGGCGACGAGCGAGCCGTTCTCGAAATCGCCGAGGAACAGCCCCTTGGTGTTCATGCCGAACACGCCCGTCACCAGGGTCGGCGGCAGGAACAAGGCGGTGAGGATCGACAGGGTGAAGAGCTGGCGGTTGGTCTCGGCGGCCGTGCGGCCGGCGATCTCGTCCTGCAGCAGGCGGCTGCGTTCGGACAGGACCAGCATGTCGCGGTGGAGCGAATCGAGCCGCTGGACCACGCGGGCGGCCATGCTCACCACCGCCACCGGCAGGGCGTCGTCGGCCTCCTCGGTCTCGGATTCGAGGCGGTGGAACACCGCGCTGAGGCCCGCGAGCTGGCGATGCTGGCGCACGGCCTGCCGGCGGATCGGCGCCAGCGGTTTCGGGTCGTCGGGCTGGTCCTCGTCGAGCATCCGGTCCTCGATGGCATCGAGGTCGTCGGAGAAGCGCCGGGCGCAGGCATCGAGGGCGGCGGCGACGCTGGTGACGAACAGCTCCAGCAGCCCCGCCGGAGCCGGAACGCAGCGCCCGGCCAGCACCGCATCGCGGGCGGCCTCGGCGGCGGCGGTGGCATGCCGGCGCCCGCTGACCAGCAGGCGTTCGCCCAGGACGCAATGCAGACGCCCGGCCGGCTCGTCCGCGGTGCGGCCGCCGAATTCGCGCTCCCGGTCCGCGATCACGAGGCCGAGATCGCTGCCTTCGATGACCACGCGCTGGTGACCGTCGCGGGCGAAGGTGGCAGCGGCGAGCGCCGGAGGCCCGAAGCGCCCGGCGGCGATCAGCTCGTCGAGGCGCGCATCGACAAGGTCGAGATGCAGCCAGAGGAAGCCGTCGGCGACGGGCTCGGGCAGGCCGCCGCCGGTCTCCAGAAGCCGCCCGCAGCCCTCGGCGTCGAACACCATGGCGAAGAGCAGGCACGGCAGGTCGGTGACGTCGGTGAGAAGGCGCGGCATCGCGGGCAGCCCCGTTGCCGGCAAACCGCCGCCGGTCGCGGCTGGATCGCAGGCGCGGGCGACACTGTCATGACAACCCGTTCTTCAGGGATGCCTTGAGATCTGGGGCGTTCCACCCCCCGCCGATGGTCCAGGATCATCGGACACCGTCACGCCTCACGAGCGAATCTGGACGCTCGGCGCCCGATCGCAAAGCGCGATCCTGAACCGTCAGCGAACTTCGCCTCTTGCCAGTTACCCATCCGCGAAGTAAGGAATTTTCCTTACAAACGGTGGAGGCTATGATGGCGATCCTGGTTCGCGAGCGGAGCAAGATCACCACGAAGGGTCAGACGACGGTACCCAAGGCCGTGCGTCGGGCACTTGGCGTGAGCTATGGCGGTGAGATCGCCTACGTCGTCGACGAGTTCGGTCGCGTGAGCCTGCTCAAGGCGGAGGAGGAGACGGACCCGGTGATCGAGGGATTCCTGGCGTTCCTCGCGCAGGACATGGTCCGCAACCCGGCGAACATCGCGGCTTTCCCCGCTGGCCTCGCGGAACGCATGACGGCGCTCACGGACGGGATGAACGTCGATCTCAATGAAGATATCGACGGAGCCGTGACGCTCTGAGCCCTGATGACCGATGGCTGGACGATCTTCGCCCATCCACTGTTCCTCGATCAGCTCGAGAGGGCGACGGCGGCTGTCGAAGCAGCCAAGGCGGCCGATCCGAAAGGCTATCAGGCCACGGCGCAGGCGAAGCTCCTCGCCATGATCGCCAAATTGATCTTCGAGACGATTCCGTCCGATCCGACACGGCAGGAATATCGCCAGGGCGACACACTCGGGCGGTCCCGAAAGCATTGGTTTCGGGCCAAGTTCGGCAACGGCCGATTCCGCCTGTTCTTCCGTTATGACAGCAAGGCAAAGGTCGTCATTTATGCCTGGGTGAACGATGAGAACACGTTGCGGACCTACGGCTCGAAGACCGACGCGTATCTTGTGTTCAAGGGAATGCTCGCCAAAGGCAACCCTCCCGACGACTGGCAAACGTTGCTGGCGTCGGCATCGACAAAGGCAGTTATCGAGCGCCTCGAAAAGGCCAAGCCGAAGAAGCGTGCGCGGCCTCGTCCGGATTGAACGACGACCACCGTTATTTTCCGCAGCGGAATCCATCGCCGGGACCGGACTGCGAGCCTCGCTCCACGAGGACGAGCGCAACACGCTCTGCGTCCAGAGACGAAGGGGCGACGGCATCCGATCGCCCCGCGATCAGCTCTCGGTGGATGCCCCGACTTCGCCCGCGACAAACGCCGCGGCATCGGGCTTGCTCTGCGCCGTCAAAACAGCGGGGCGGCATGGTCGAGAAGCTTTTTCACGCGGGCGCGAGCCTGGCTCTGCTGCTCGCCGTCGCGGTGCTGTTCTCCACCAACCGCCGGGCGATCTCGCCCCGGGTGGTGCTGTCGGCCCTGGCGCTGCAGGTGGCGCTCGGCGCGCTGGTGCTGTTCGTGCCGGCCGGCCGGGCCGGCCTCGCGGCGGCGGCGGGCTTCGTCCAGACCGTTCTGAATTACGGCGACCGGGGCACCGCCTTCCTGTTCGGCGGCCTCGTCGAACCGCGGATGTTCGAGCTGTTCGGTGGCAGCGGCTTCATCCTCGCCCTGCGCATCCTGCCGCAGATCCTCTACGTCTCGGCGCTGATCGCGGTGCTCTATCATTTCGGGGTGATGCAGGCGGCCGCGCGCGGGATCGGCGCCGTGCTGCGGCGGCTGATCGGAACCTCGCCGATCGAGACCTTCTCGGCGGTGATCACCATCGCCATCGGCCAGAGCGAGATCGCCATCGCGCTGCGGCCGTTCCTGATGGCGCTGACCTCGGCCGAGCTGTTCGCCGTGATGTCGAGCGGGGCCGCCTCCACGGCGGGCACGATCCTGGCCGGCTACGCGGCCCTCGGCGTTCCGATGGACTATCTGCTGGCGGCGAGCGTCATGGCGATCCCGGGGGGCCTGCTCTACGCCAAGATCCTGGTTCCGACGACGGAGCCCACGCGGGTGACGACCACGCGGGTGACCTTCGGCGAGACGCGGGCGGTCAACGTGATCGAGGCGGCGGCCGACGGCACCCAGAAGGGGCTGGCCGTGGCGGTCTCGGTGGGGGCGATGCTGATCGCGTTCACGGGGCTGATCGCCCTGCTGAACGGCTTCATGGGCTGGACGGGGGGCCTGCTCGGCTATCCCGCCTTGAGCCTCGAGGGCCTTCTCGGCGCGGTGTTCGCGCCGCTGGCCTGGTTGATGGGCGTGCCGTGGGATCAAGCCGGCCTCGTCGGCGGGGCGCTGGGTCAGAAGATCGCCTTCAACGAGTTCCTGGCCTACGCGCAGCTCTCGCCGGTGCTCAAGGGCGGCACCCTCGATCCGCGCACGGCCGCGATCCTGTGCTTCGCGCTGTGCGGCTTCGCCAACCTGACCTCGGTGGCGATCCAGCTCGCGAGCCTGGCCAGCCTCGCGCCGGAGCGCAGAGCGGAAATCGCCCGCTTCGGCCTGCGCGCGATCCTGGCCGGCACCCTGTCCAACCTGACGAGCGCGACGCTCGCCGGGTTGTTCATCGGGGCCTGACGGCTGTGCCGGCCGGGATGCTTGCGTAGAGGGTCATGCGGCGGCGAGTTTCGCCGCCTTGACCTTTGCGGGACCGGCCTTGGCGACGGCCGTGAGCGGCAGCTCGATGTCGATGTCGAGGGTCGACATGTCCTGGCCGCGGTCGAGGCGGATCTGGACCTTGTCGCTGTTGACCTCGACGTGCTTGGCGATGACCGCGAGGATTTCCTCGCGCAGCACCATCACGAGATCGGAGCCGCCGACCCCCGCCCGTTCATGGGCGAGGATGAGTTGCAGGCGGTCGCGGGCGACCGGCGCCGAGCCGCGCCGGTTGAACATGTTGAGGAGGCTCATGCTGCCCTCCGGGTGAAGAGTTTGTCGAGGAAGGACTTCTTGTCGGTGGGGACCGACATCGGGACCGCATCGCCGTTGAGGCGGCGCACGGCGTCGGTGTAGGCGCGGGCCGGGGCGCAGAGCGGGTTGTTCAGGGTCACCGGGCAGCCGACATTGGAGGCGCGCAGCACTTCCATGCTCTCCGGGATGATGGCCAGCAGCGGGATCGAGAGGATCTCGAGCACGTCCTCGATCTTGAGCATGTCGCCGCGATCGGCCCGGGCAGGGTCGTAGCGGGTGAGGATCAGATGCTTCTCCATGGTCTCGCCGCGCTCGGCCTTGAGGGTCTTGGAGTCGAGCAGGCCGATGATCCGGTCGGAATCGCGCACCGAGGAGACCTCGGGGTTGGTCACCACCACGGCGACGTCGGCGTGGCGCATGGCCAGCGTGGCGCCGCGCTCGATGCCGGCCGGGGAGTCGCAGATCACCCAGTCGAACTTTTCGCGCAGCTCGTCCATGACGCGGGCGACGCCCTCGTCGGTGAGCGCATCCTTGTCGCGGGTCTGCGAGGCGGGGAGGAGGTGAAGCTTCTCCAGCCGCTTGTCGCGGATGAGCGCCTGGTTGAGCTTGGCGTCGCCGTTGACCACGTTGATGAGGTCGTAGACGACCCGGCGCTCGGCGCCCATCACGAGATCGAGGTTGCGCAGGCCGACGTCGAAATCGACCACCGCCACGCTCTTGCCGGCCTGCGCGAGCGCCGCGCCGAGGGCCGCCGTCGTCGTCGTCTTGCCGACGCCGCCCTTGCCTGATGTCACGACCAGAACTTTGGCCATATGAGCTGTCTCCCTCAATCCAAGGATGCGAATTTGATGGCGCCGCCATCGAGCCAGATTTGCACGGGCTTGCCGCGCAGGTGGTTGCCCATCTCCTCGGCCGTGCGGACGAGGCGGTCGATGCCGAGAAGCTCGGGCTCGAACTTGCGGCAGCAGATGCGGGCGCGGGGGTTGCGGGCGGCACCGGCGATGGCCCGGCCGCGCAGCGCGCCGTAGACATGGATGGAGCCGCCGGCGAGGATCTCCGCGCCGGAAGAGACCGACCCCATCACGGTGACGTCGCCGGTGGGGTGGACGATGGATTGCCCGGACCGGACCGAGCCCTCGATGGTGAGGGAGGTCGTGGCCGGCTCCGGGGGTGCCTCGGGCACCTCCGGCTCGGCCTGAACCGGAACCTCGATCGAGCTCAGGGGCCGCCCCTGGACCAGCAGCGGCGGGCGCCCCGGTCCGAGGAGGGAGACCTGCGTTCCCTCGATGCCGAGGATGCGGATCTGCCGGCTGCCGAGTTCGGCCAGCAGGGTGTCGAGGTCCGACGCGGCGGGCTCCAGAGCCGCCACGTCGAGGATCAGGGCGCGCCCGTCGAACAGCGTCGGCGAGCGTTTCAGCGCCTCGTCCAGATCGGCGAACCAATCCGGAAGCGGAGTTTCCGGAGCCAGCACCAAGGACTTGAAGGCACGGCCACGAAGCTGAACGGGTCTGCGGGGAGGGCTTGTGTCAGTCACGGGCTCTCGCGATTCCTTACCAGACCATTGATGCCCGGTATGGTTACCGCTTCGTTAACAACCCGTGCTCAAAGGATTAAAGGCGCGCATTTTCCTCTGATCCGATGATCCAGGGATGGGAGGATGGGCCGGGCGCCCCCTATTTC
>NZ_JAGHKN010000028.1:0-70627 GCF_023093475.1 Methylobacterium sp. 37f | reverse complement strand
CCCACATTCCCTCCAAACGATCCCAGGTGGCGCGGGGTGGAGCAGCCCGGTAGCTCGTCAGGCTCATAACCTGAAGGTCACAGGTTCAAATCCTGTCCCCGCAACCAAACACAAAAGCCCGCCCCGGAAATAACCAGGGCGGGCTTTTTCGTGTCTCAAGCGTCCCTTCCGCGCAGGCTCCGCCGGTGAAGCAGGACGATGCCGAGACCGAGGACGACCACGGTCGCGGCGGCGGCCAGACTGAGGATGCGCTCCACCAGCGGCGTGTAGATGCCGCGGGCTGCATCGTAGCCGTAGCACAGCAGGGTGAGGCGATCGGCCAGGGTGCTGCCCCGCCCCTCCCCCGCCTCGATCAGCGCGAGGCGCAGGTCGCGGCCGTTGAGGGCCAGGGGCGACAGCACCTGCGCGACGCGTCCTTCCGGCGTCAACAGGATCGCGGCGGCCGGATGGGCGATGCTGTCGCTGTCGCGGTCCACGATGTAGCGATAGCCCAGTGCTCCGGTCAGGCGCGCGATGGCCTGCGCATCGCCCACGAGCGCCCGTGCCGCCACCGGCCCACCCGACGATGCCTGCGGCATGCGTCGCGCCGCTTCGGCGTCGTCCTTCGGGTCGAGGCCGACCAGGACGAAGCTGACGTCGCGGTCGGGCGCGAGCCCGCTGGCCGCGAGGGCCGCTGCGGACATCGCCAGCATCGGATCGCAGACATTGGCGCAGGTGTAATCGACGGGCAGCAACAGGGTCGCCCGTCCGCCCATCGCCGCCCCCAGCGTGGTCGCTCCCGTCGCCGCATCGGTGAAGGCCAGATCCAGGTCCACCCGGGCATCGGCCGCGGGTGCGACGGCGACGCGCGCGAGGTCGTTCTCCGCCAGGCGCGCCCACCCGATGCCGGGCAGCACGACCGATCCCATCAGGCCGAACAACAGGGCGGACGCCAGTCGCGAGGTCATCCGGATCGCCCGTATCGGGTCGCGAACGCGCATGGGGATCGTGTGGTCGGTCCTGAGGTCTCGGCCGGCCCGGTGGCTTGCGCGCCCACATCCCAGGGCACCCAGGGCGGGGACATCTCTGCGGACGGCACTCTCATGACGGCAAGCGGATACGCGGCCCAAACGTTCCCCGACCTCCTCCCCCCGACTTCCTCCCCGATGACCGGCCTGCCAACCCGTATGGGCTGCCGCCGCGGAGTGAACCGGTGCCTCCGGCCTGTGGTTGTCGTCGGAAACCTGGGCTGTGGAAAGCGGATGAGACGGCATCGTGACACCCCGCGCCCGACCGTGCTGTCAGGTCGGCGCCGCTCCTGATGGCGCAACTGTTCGCGCCCGGGGCCGACGCGCTCCTGCGCCTCGCGGTCCTGTCCGGGGCGGCCCTGCTCGCCGGGGGCGCCGTCGTGGTCGCGGGGATCGCGCGCTCGGACTACGTCACCGGCGTCGGGATCGCACCGGCCCAGCCGGTGCCCTTCAGCCACAAGCACCATGCGGGGGAACTCGGCATCGATTGCCGCTACTGCCACACCACCGTGGAGACCCAGGCCAGCGCCGGGCTGCCGCCGACCCAGACCTGCATGACCTGCCATTCGCAGATCTGGACCGGGTCGGACATGCTCAAGCCCGTGCGCGACAGCTTTGCCAGCGGTGAGCCGTTGCGCTGGACACGGCTGAACAAGCTTCCGCAATACGTCTACTACAACCACGCGGTGCACGTGACCAAGGGGATTGGCTGCTCCACCTGCCACGGGGATGTCACGACCATGCAGATGACCTTCCGTGCCAACGCGTTCGAGATGCGCTTCTGCCTCGATTGCCACCGGGCGCCGGACCGATACGTGCGCCCACCCGATCAGGTCTGGAACATGAACTGGAGTCCGCCCGCCGATCAGGCCACGCGGGGGCCGGAACTCGTGGCGAAAAACCACATTCACGGCGGCGACCGGCTCACCGAATGCGGGATCTGTCACCGCTGATGGCCGATGCCCACGACCTCGCGCATCTGCGCCGCTGCCTCGCGTCCGGGGATGGACCCGCCTTCTGGCGCAGCCTCGACGCGGTCGCGGAGACCAGCGCCTTTCAGGCCTATCTCCGATCCGAGTTTCCGGGGGCGCTGGCTCTCGCGCAGGGACCGGAACGGCGCGGCTTCCTCAAGCTGATGGCGGCCTCCTTCGCGCTTGCCGGCCTCTCGGCCTGCGATGCCTTCGACGGTCGCGGGCGCGAGGTGCCCTACGTGGTGCAGCCCGAGCGCATCGTGGCGAGCGCTCCCCTCGCCTACGCCTCCTCGGCGCTGTTCGACGGCTTTGCCAACGGCATCCTGGTCACCACCCGCAACGGCCGGCCCCTGAAGGTCGAGGGCAATCCCGAGCATCCCTGGAGCCGGGGCGGCACCGACGTTCTGGCCCAGGCCTCGGTGCTCGGGCTCTACGATCCGTTCCGCAGCCAGGCGGTCCAGCATCTCGGCCGCCCCTCCGCGTGGGCGGCCTTTCGCGGGGCGCTGCTGCCGCGCCTGACGACCCTGCGCGAGACCGGGGGCGCCGGCTTCCACCTCCTCACCGGTCCGGTCACGTCGCCGTCGCTGGCCGCCGGGATCGCGCGGCTGCGCGCGGCCTATCCGGGCCTGCGCTGGCACGTCGCCGAGACGGTGCCGCGCACGGGCCTCTACGAGGGTGCGCGGCAGGCCTATGGCCGGCCCCTCGAGACGCAGATCCGATTCGACCGGGCCCACACCCTGGTTGCCCTCGATGGCGACTTCCTGGAGGTCGGGCCGGGGCAGGTCGGCCTGTCCCGACGCTGGATCGAGGCGCGCCGGGCGGCGCAGGCCGCGGGCGGTCTCCTCACCCTCCACGCGGCCGCCTCCACGCCGGGCCTGACCAGCAGCAAGGCCGACCACACCCTCGCGGCCGAGCCCGACGACCTCGTGCGCCTCGCGCACAACCTGCTGCGTCTGGCGGAGGGCGGCCGGCCGGAGGTCCCGGATGGACCGATGGCGGCCTGGATCGCACGAACTGGCGCGGCCCTGCTGGCCGATCGCGGACGCAGCGTCGTCACCGCGGGCCTCGGCCAGCCGGCGGAGGTCCATGCCCTCGTGCACCGGATCAACGGGGCGCTGGGAAACACCGGCGTCACGGTGCTGCACACCGCACCGGTTCCGGTCCAGGGCGCCGAGAGCCTGTCGGACCTCGTCGATGCGATGGCACGGGGGAGCGTCGGCACCCTGCTGATGCTCGGGGTCAATCCCGCCTATGCCGCGCCGGGCGATCTCGCCTTCGCCGAACGGCTGTCGCGGGTGCCGTTCAAGATTCATGCGGCCGCCTATTTCGACGAGACCGCGGCCCATGCCGACTGGCACCTGCCCCTGGCCCACCCGCTGGAAAGCTGGGGCGATGCGCGTTCCCTCGACGGCACGGTGGGGCTGATCCAGCCGACCGTGGCACCGCTCTATGGTGGCCGTTCGGCCCACGAAATCCTGACCCTGTTCGGGGCCGAGGCGCCGGCAAACGAAGCGTCCGCGCCTCAGGCGCCCGGAACACAAGGGCCCGGAACACAAGGGCCCGGAACACAAGGGCCCGGAACACAAGGGCCCGCAAACGAAGCGTCCGTGAACGAGGGAGCGCCACAGGGGCGCGTCCTGCTGGAGCGCCAGTGGCGCGGCCCGGACGAGGGCGACGCCGCCTTCGCGGCGCGCTTCAGCGAGGCCCTGCGCCTCGGCTTCCTGCCCGATTCCGCGCTGGCGGTGGAAGCCGTCACCCTCTCCGGCGGTGTCGTGCCGGCGCCGAGCACGGATTCGGGGGACAGGATCGCCCTCGTCTTCCGCCCCGATCCCTGCGTCTGGGATGGAGCGGAGGCCGATCTCGGCTGGCTCCAGGAACTGCCGAAACCGCTCACCAAGGTGGTGTGGGAGAACGTGGTCGCGCTGAGCCCGACGCTCGCCGAACGCCTCCGTCTCTCCACCGGCGACATCGTCGCGGTGGAGGCGAACGGTCGGCGCCTGGAGGGGGCCGCCTGGATCCTGCCGGGGCAGGCCGAGCGCACGGTGACGCTGACCCTGGGCTATGGTCGGCGGGTGCCGGACCATCTCGCCCACGGGCTGGGCTACGATGCCAACGCGCTCCGGTCGAGCGCCACGCCCTACGGGCTCTCCGGCGTGACCCTGACCCGGACCGGCCGCCATGCGAAGCCGGTGACGACCCAGGACCTCGGCACGATGCAGGGGCACGACTTCGTGCGCGTGCAGGCGGTGGGGGCGCCGAGCGTCGGCGATCCACCGGGCGCGGCCGTGCCGTCCTTCTACCCCGAGGCGCCGTCGGCGGGGCGGGGCGAGGCATCGGCGGGCGGCAGGAGCGCCCGGGCCTGGGGCATGGTGATCGACCTCGACGCCTGCATCGGCTGCAATGCCTGCCTCACCGCCTGTCAGTCCGAGAACAACATCCCGGTGGTGGGGCGCGAGGAGGTGGCGCGTGGGCGTTGGATGAACTGGCTTCGGGTCGACCGCTACTACGCGGGCGGGCTCGACGCGCCGAAGACCCATTTCCAGCCCGTGCCCTGCATGCATTGCGAGCAGGCGCCCTGCGAGCTCGGCTGCCCGGTGGAGGCGACGGTGCACGACAGCGAGGGCCTGAATCTGCAGGTCTACAACCGCTGCATCGGCACCCGCACCTGCCAGAGCTACTGCCCCTACAAGGTCCGGCGCTTCAACTTCCTCGACTATACCGGCGGGGCGGCGCCGGTGGAGCAGCAGCAGCGCAATCCGGAGGTCACCGTGCGGGCGCGCGGCGTGATGGAGAAGTGCACCTACTGCCTCCAGCGCATCGCCGGCGCGCGCATCGATTCGGCCAAGGACGCGCATGCGCCGATCCCCGACGGGGTGGTGGAGACTGCCTGCCAGGGCGCCTGCCCGACCCGGGCCATCGTGTTCGGCGATCTCGCGGACGATGCGAGCCGGGTCGCCGCGGCACGCCGGGACCCGCGCAACTACGCCCTGCTCGGCGACCTCAACACCCGCCCCCGCACCACCTACCTCGCCAGCCTGGCGCCGGGGGCGCCCGATGCCGAGCCGGGTCGGGAGGGCTGAGCGGCATGGCCGACGCGGTCCTCGGTCCCGAGACCTCGACCCGCTCCGGCGCCGCGATCGCGCGCGCGATCGCGGTGCGGGCCCTGCACAATCCGCCGGGACGGCGCTGGTGGATCGCCTTCGCGGCGGCGTCCGGCCTGCTCGCCCTGTTCTTCGGGGTGATCCTCGTCCTGCTCTTCACCGGCGTCGGGATCTGGAACAACAACAATGCCGTGGTGTGGGCGCTGGACATCGCCTCCTACGATTGGTGGATCGGCATCGCCTGCGGCAGCGTCGTGGTCGCCGGAACCCTGCGCCTCACCGATGCGCCCTGGCGCGGCGCGATCAACCGGATCGCGGAGACGAATGCGCTTCTCTGCACCCTCGCGGCCGGGCTCTACCCGATCATCCATCTCGGGCGCCCGTGGTTCTTCTACTGGAACCTGCCCTATCCCAACACGCTGGGGCTGTGGCCGCAATTCCGCTCGCCCCTGGTCTGGGACGCCGTCGACATCGTCAGCTTCCTCGTGGTGACGGTGAGCCTCTGGTATCTCGGCCTGTTGCCCGATCTCGCGACCCTGCGCGACCGGGCCTATGCCGAGGCCGAGATCAAGTCCCGGCGCGCCGGGCGTCCGCGCCGCTGGCCGAGGTTGAAGGCCCAGGCCTATGGCATCGCGGCGGCGGGCTGGCGCGGCTCCGCCTCGCACTGGCAGCTCTGGGGGCAGGCCTACCGCATCGTCGCGCTGCTCGGCCTGCTCCTCGTGGTCGCGCTCCAGACCGGGGCTTCCGTGATGTTCGCCGGCTCCGTCCTTCCCGGCTGGCACGACACGATCCTGCCCGTCACCGAGTTGGTGAACGCGGTGTTCTCCGGCGTGGCCGTCATCGCCGCCCTGGCGGTGCTGATCCGCGCCGTCTACGGCCTCGACGATCTGATCACCGAGCGGCACGTCGAGCGTCTCGCCCGGCTTCTCCTCGGCCTCGGCCTCGCCAGCCTGTACTGCCACGGGGCCGAGTTCCTGTCCGGCTTCCTGCACGGCGACGCCTTCGAGCGGGCGACCCTGGTGCGGCGGCTCACCGGGGCGCAGGCCTGGGCGTTCTGGACCGTGCTGACCTGCGCGCTGCTCCCCGTCCACCTGTTCTGGTGGGCGCGCTTCCGGCGCTCGGGCCCGACGCTGGCCCTAGTGGGCGGCCTCGTGGCGATCGGAGCCTATGCGGACCACGTCATGGTGCTGGTGGTGACCCTCTCGCACGATTTCCTGCCCTCCTCCGCCCTCGCGTATCGGGTCGGGCTGTGGGGCGTGGCGACGTTTGCCGGCTCGGTGGGTCTGTTCCTCGTGCTGCTGCTCCTGGTCCTGCGCACGCTGCCGGTGCTCTCGATCGCCGACCTGCGCGCAGCTGCGCCGGCCGAGCCGCGCGCCCCGGCCGGACCCGTGCCCGCCGACCGGCCGGTCGGCGCCGAGACGCCGCTTTGGGGCGTCAGTGCCGAGTTCGACACCGAGGCGGACATGGCCTGTGCCATGCGCGCTTTGGCCCGCCCCCATCCCCATCACGGCACGACGGTGCGCCTCGATGCCTTCGGCCCCGTGCCGATGCCGGATGCCCTGGACGGGCTCGCGCGCCGGAACCGCTCGATCCTCCCCTATGCCCTGGGCGCGTCGCTGGCCGGCGGCGCGGCCTTCTACGGGATGTGCGTCTACGCGACCGCCTACGGCTACGTCTTCGATGTCGGCGGGCGGCCGCGCTTCTCCTGGCCCTCGTTCGTGGTGCCGAGCCTGTCCTTCGGCGTGATGTGCGGGACGCTGGCCGTGCACACGGTCTTCCTGTTCGTGAACCGCCTGCCGCGTCTCAACCACCCGGCCTTCAACATCCCGGAATTCGGGCGGGCGTCGCAGGACCGCTACTTCCTGGCCGCCGAGGCCCGTAGCACCGACTTCGACGCGGCGCGCATCGAGCGCCGACTCGTGAGCCTTCCCGAGGGAGGCGGACGTCCCCTCGCCATCCGGCGGGTGCCGCGATGAGGCGCTGGCTCGACCCTGGTCTCCCCCTCGTCCTGTCCGTGAGCCTGTCCCTGACCTTGGCCGGCTGCGGCGAGGCGAACATGCGCGATCAGGCCAAGGCCAACACCTGGGACGCCAACCGCTTTTTCCCGCAGGGCATGACCATGCGCGAACCCGTGGCCGGGACCGTGCCCCGCACCGATCCGGCCCGTTTCGTGCCGCGCCCGGCCGTCATCGACGCGGCCCTTCTGGCGCGGGGCCGGGAGCGCTACGGCATCGCCTGCACGCCCTGTCACGGTCGCAGCGGCGACGGTCGGGGCATGATCGTGGCGCGCGGCTTTCCCGCCGCGCCGTCCTTCGCCGACGCGCGCCTGCGGGGCGCCAGCGCCGACGCGCTCTACAGGGCGATCACCCAAGGGCACGGTGCGATGTTCGGCATGGGCGCGCAGGTGGCCCCGGCCGACCGCTGGGCCATCGTCGCCTATATCCGCGCCCTGCAGTTGAGCCAGGGCGCGGCGGTGGCGGATCTGCCGGAGTTGGACCGGACCCGGCTCGCGGAGACCGCCCGATGAGCGCCGGCCGCTCGCTCGCCGCACTCCTGGCCGGCCTTGCCGCCTTCGGCCTCGCCGTCCGTCTCGGCGATTGGCAGGCGTCCTATCTGGCCGCGTGGCTTGGCCTCCTGGCCCTGCCGCTGGGCGCCCTCCCCCTGGCGGCGGGCCTCGATGCGCTCGCGCCCCGAGGATTCCTGTCCCTGCGCCCGTCTCTGCGGCGCTGCCTCGGGCTGATGCCGGTGGCAGCCCTCCTCGCCCTCCCCCTCGTCGGGGTGGTGCCGGCGCTCTATCCCTTCGCCGGCGGAACCCCCGCCGCGACCCCACTCGCCGAAATCTGGCTGACCACCCCGTTCTTCGCCGCGCGGATCGTCGCCGCCCTCGCCCTCTGGGTCTGGCTCTGTCTCCGGGTCGCCGCCGGCCGTGGACCGGTCGCCCTGGTGCTCGGCCTGCACGCCGTGCTGGCGACCCTCGTGAGCTTCGACCTCGTCACCGCCCTCGACCCCCGCCTCGGCTCCAGCCTGATCGGCCTCCTCATGATGGTGGCCTGGAGCGGTGCGGCCCTTGCCGCGGCGCTTCTGGTTCTACCGCCCGGCAAGCGCCCCGAGGCCGGGCTGCTGCCGCTCGCCCTGTTGCTGGCGGCCTGGGTCTTCCTGCACTTCGTGCAGTTCTTCGTCGTCTGGTCCGCCAACCTGCCCGCGGAGGTGTCCTGGTACCTGGCGCGCGGCGGCCTCCTGGGGCGCGCCCTCAGCGTCGCGGGCGGAGCCGTCGCGGTGTTCGCCGCCCTCCTGACCTTGCGGCCGGGGCCGTGGACGACCCGAGTCCTGGCGGGGCTCGCCCTCGTGGTCCATGGCGCCGAGATGGCCTGGCTCGTCACCCCGGCTTCGCGCGGGGGCTTCGTGGTCACGGGGCAGGATGGCCTCGCCGGATTCGCCGTCGCCTTCCTCGCCCTCGGCCTCGCTTCCCATCCCGCTCTGCGCCACCCCGCTCGCCTCGCCCCGGAGAGACCCGCATGAGCGCGCCGAACGACACCCGCTGCTCGAGCCTCGGCCTCCTCCCGGCGATCCTGGCCGGCCTGATCCTGCGTCGCACCGGCGCCGTGCCGGCCCGCGCCGCCGAGGCTTCAGGCTCCGAACCTCCGGCGCAGGACTGGGATTACGAGCACAGCGACGCCGCGGCCAGCAAGACCGCCTGGGTGATGCTCGGCCTCGCCGGCGCCGTGCTCGCCACCATCGGCGCGGTCCTGCTTCTCGACCACGTCGTCCTCGGCCACCAGCGCCGCGCCCTGCCCCCGCTCACCCCCCAGCAGATCGTGGCGATCCGGCCGCCGCCCCCGAACCTGCAGCCCGATCCCTATGCGGATATCGACGCGAAGGAGGCGGACGAAGCCGGCCGCCTGTCCGGCTACGCCTATCTCGACGCGTCCCGCACCCGTGCCCGCATCCCGATCGACCGGGCCATGGCGCTGATGGCCGGCCGGTCCTTCGACCCGGAACCCCCGCGGGTCCCGGCGCCATGAAGGCCCAATCCGCCCTCGCGCTCTGGCCCCCGGCCGCCTCGGCCACGGCGGTCGAGACCGACCACATCATCCTCGGCTTCACGGTGCTGACCCTGCTCCTCACGGTGCCGGTCTTCCTCGCCATCACGTATTTCGCCCTGCGCTACCGGGCCGGCGAGCAGGTCGACCGCAGCACCGACGAGCGCCGCAGTTTCCTGATCGAGATCAGCTGGATGCTGATCCCCTACGGGCTGACGCTGATCTTCTTCGGCTGGGGCGCCAAGCTCTTCATC
This sequence comes from Methylobacterium sp. 37f, assembly GCF_023093475.1. Taxonomy (NCBI): domain Bacteria; kingdom Pseudomonadati; phylum Pseudomonadota; class Alphaproteobacteria; order Hyphomicrobiales; family Methylobacteriaceae; genus Methylobacterium; species Methylobacterium sp. 37f. The sequence goes on along the minus strand of NZ_JAGHKN010000028.1, from coordinate 61,254 downwards.
GAGTCCCGCCATCCGCCGCCGGGGGCCATGGTGGTGGAGGCGGTGGGCCGCCAATGGATGTGGAAGTTCCAGCATCCGACCGGCCAGTCCGAGATCAACGACCTGCACCTGCCGATCGACCAGCCGGTCCGCATCCGCATCACCAGCCAGGACGTGATCCACGCCCTCTACCTGCCGGCCCTGCGCCTGCAGATCGCCGCCCTGCCCGACCGGACGACGGAGATATGGTTCAAGGCGGACCGCACCGGGACCTATCGGCTCTACTGCTCGGAATATTGCGGCACCGACCACTCGGTCATGGACGGCAACCTGACCCTGATGACCCAGGCCGAGTACCAGCACTGGCTCACCCATGCGGGCGCGCAGCAATCGAACGTGGCAGCGGGCCGCGTCCTGTACGAGTCCTATGGCTGCGCCGGCTGCCACGACGGCGCGGTCGCGGGTGTGAAGGCGCCGTCCCTCGCCGGCCTCTACGGCCGCCCGGTCCACCTCGCCGATGGCCGCACCCTCACGGCGGATGAGGACTACATCCGGGCCAAGATCCTCAACCCCAACGCCAACCGGCTCGCCGGCGGCGGCAAGCAGGTGATGCCGAGCTTTCGCGGGGTGATCCCGGCCGACGACCTCGACCGTCTCGTCGGCTACCTCAGATCCTATGATCGCGTCGCCGAAGGCATGCCCCAGGAAACGTCTCGAGGAACCCCCCGATGAGCAGCGCCGGAACCCTGCACGGCGACGCCGCCGCGCGCGATCCTCACATCCCGGCGCCGACCCTGGACCGGCCGGAGGATTATCTCCACGCCGAATCGACCCTGCGCTCGTGGTTCTTCACCACCGACCACAAGCGCATCGCGCTCCTGTATCTGGCCAGCATCACCGCCTTCTTCGTCATCGGCGCGGTGGCGGCCGGCTTCGTGCGCCTCGCCCTCGTCGTGCCGAACGGCGCGATCATGACCAACGACACCTACAACAAGGCCTTCACCATCCACGGGGTGGTGATGGTGTGGTTCTTCCTCATTCCGTCGATTCCGAACACCTTCGGCAACTTCCTGATCCCGCTGATGATCGGGGCCAAGGACCTCGCCTTCCCGCGGCTCAACCTGGCGAGCTGGTACGTCTTCATGGCCGGCGCCCTGTTCACCCTGGTCTCGGTGGTGCTGGGCGGGGTCGATACCGGCTGGACCTTCTACGCGCCGCTCTCCACCGCCTTCTCGAACACCTGGGTGCTGCCCGCGCTCATCGGCGTCACCATCGTGGGGTTCTCCTCGATCCTGACGGGGCTCAACTTCGTCGTCACCATCCACACCATGCGGGCGCCCGGCATGACCTGGTTCCGCCTGCCGATCTTCGTCTGGACCCACTACGCCACCAGCCTGATCTTCCTGTTGGCGACCCCCGTCATCACCATCGCGCTGATCCTGCTCATCGCCGAGCGGGCCTTCCACGTGGGTGTGTTCGACCCGGCCTATGGCGGTGACCCGGTGCTGTTCCAGCACCTGTTCTGGTTCTATTCGCACCCGGCGGTCTACATCATGGTCCTGCCCGGGATGGGGGTCATCTCCGAGATCGTGCCGGCCTTCGCCCAGAAGAAGCTCTTCGGCTACCGCTTCGTCGCCTACGCGGCGATCGGGCTCGCCTCCGTGACGTTCTTCGTCTGGGGCCACCACATGTTCGTCAACGGGCAGAGCGACCTCGCCTCGCTGGCCTTCTCGGCCCTGTCCTTCGCGGTGGCGGTGCCCTCGGCGGTCAAGGTCTACAACTGGACCGCCACCATCCACAAAGGCCGCCTGCGCCTCGACACCCCAATGCTGTACGCCATGGGCTATATCGGCCTGTTCGTGCTCGGCGGGTTGACGGGGCTCTACCTCGCGACGCTGGCCATCAACCAGCACGTCCATGCCACCTACTTCGTGGTGGCGCATTTCCACTACATCATGGTCGGCGGCACGGTGCTGGCTTTCCTCGGCGCGCTGCACTTCTGGTGGCCGAAGATCACCGGGCGGATGTACAGCGAGCCCTGGGGCCGGATCTCGGCGCTGTTCATCTTCCTCGGCTTCAACGTCACCTTCTTCCCGCAATTCATCCTCGGCTATCTCGGCATGCCGCGGCGCTACGCGACCTACCCGCCGGAATTCCAGCTCCTCAACGTGCTGTCCTCGGCGGGCTCGACCATCCTGGCGGCGGGCTACCTCTTCCCGATGGTCTACCTCGTCTATGCCCTGTGGTTCGGGCGCAGGGCACCCGGCAATCCCTGGGACGCCAAGGGGCTCGAATGGGAGACGACCTCCCCGCCCCCGCCGCACAACTTTTCGCAGCCGCCGCAGGTGCCGGAGGTGCCCTACGACTACCCGATCCAGGCGCAGGAGACCGGGAGGCAGCACACATGAGCGCTGATTGCATCGGTGCCGACCCGGTCGGCGTCGCACGCGCCGAGCACTTCGCCACGGTGGCTCAGCAGCGTCATGCCGCCACCCTCGGCATATGGGCCTGGCTGCTCACCGAACTCCTGCTCTTCTCGGGTCTGTTCCTCACGGCGCTGATCCTGCGCCTGCTCCATCCCGAGGCCGTGCAGGCGGCGGCCGGACACCTCAAGTTCTGGATCGGGGCGGTCAACACGGTGGTGCTGCTCTGCTCCAGCCTGACCATATCGGCCGCGATCGAACTCTCGCGTCTCGGCTGGCAGCGGCTGATGGTCGGCTGCCTCCTCGCCACCGCCAGCCTCGGCCTGCTGTTCCTGGTGCTGAAGGGCTACGAGTATGTCGCCGATTACGAGGAGCACATGATGCCCTTCCTGGCCCGCCGGCCCTATGCGCTGGCCGAACAGCCGGCGACGCGGCTCTTCGTCAATCTCTATTACGTGGCGACCGCACTGCACGCGGTCCATCTCGTCACCGGCATCGCCATCCTGCTCGGACTCACCTGGAAGGCCTCGCGTCCCGGATTCCTGCTGCGGCACCAGAACTGGATCGAGGTCTACGGCCTGTACTGGCACTTCATCGACCTGATCTGGATCATCGCCTTCCCGGTGCTCTACGTGGTCAACCGGTAGGAAGACGGCGATGCGCAACCCCTTTCACGCTCTCGGTCCCCAGGCTCTCGGTCCCCAGGATCGCGCCCTCCTGTGGAGCCGCCTGCGCAGGCCGGTCCGCACCTTCCTGGCGCTCCTGGCCCTGCTCGCCGTGAACGTGACGCTCGGGGCCACGCGGCCCTTCGCCCAGGCCTGGATCGTCGAACTCGCGGTGGTCGCCGTGATGGCGGCGATCATCATCCTGGTGTCGATGGAGGTCCGCCACGAGGCGCCCCTGGTCCGGCTCTTCGCCGGGGTCGGCTTCTTCTGGGTCGCGATTCTGTTCGGGATGACGCTGACCGATTACCTCGCGCGCTGAGGCGCGCCACCGGAGGAGATCGCGTCCCTATGACAAAGGCGGGGCTCGCGCCCCGCCTTTGTCAGCTCAGGTGTTGCGCGGCCCTCAATAGGCTGGGCCGCCCGAGGTGGTGCCGTAATTGGCGGTCGGCTTGTTGTTCTGCTCGGCGTTGCCGGCCTTGGCCGAGTCGTCGGCGCGGCGGCCGAGCGAGCCGGTGGTCACGTCATCGAAGGCGCCGACGACGCGGCTGCCGGGCGCGGCGGCGGCGGGGATGCCGGCCGGGGCGTTGTAGCTCTGCGCGAGGGCGGATGTGGCGGGGGCGCCGAGGGTCAGGACGAGGGCGACGGCGGCGGAAGCAAGACGGGTGTTCATAGCTCTAGTATCCAGATGTACAGGTCCGGTCTCCGTCAAACGATCCTGGATCAAGCTCAGGATGTCCGGGGGCCGTTCTTCTTGGTACAGTCTCGATATAGGCCGGGCTTTTCGAGGACAGCGTGCGCTGCAGCACCCGTTGCATGTGTCGGGCGCATTTCTACCTTCGGTCTTGCCGTTCTTCATGCGCCTGGCGCATCACGCGTCGGAGTGGGCGTCCGAGTGAGCGTCGATGTAGTGGCGCAGGGCGCTGGCGGCATTGAGCATGTGAGCCCGCATGCGCCGGGCCGCCGCCTCGCCGTCGCCCTCCGCGATCGCCGCCAGGATCGCTCCGTGCTCCTCGCGCGAGCCGCGGATGCGGTCGCCGTGGCGCAGCTGCGTCCGGCGGAAGCCCGACAGGCGGGTGCGGAGCGCCAACGCCTGCTCCTTCAGGAAGCCGTTATGCGTCGCGCCGTAGAGCGCCTCGTGGAAGCTGCGGTTCAGGCTGTCGTAGGCGTCGACATCGCCGGCCGCCACCATGGCGCCGGAGAGCGCGTGCAGGTCCATCAGGTGGCTCCGCTCCAGCGGCGTCATCCGGTAGGTGGCGAGCCGCACGCACATCGCCTCGAACTCGGCGGTGGTCTCGAACATGTCCATGATCCGCCCGGGCGTCATGCGCGTGACCACGGCGCCCCGGCGGGGGCGCAGCTCCACCAGCCCGTTGAACGCGAGCTGCCGAAGCGCCTCTCGCACGGGGGTGCGCGAAGCGCCGAAGCGGTCGGCGAGATCCTGCTCGTCGAGGGCGGTGCCGGCAGCCAGACGACCGGCCGCGATCTCGTCGGTGAGCGCGTTGCGGATCTGGTCCGACAGGAGCCCGCGTTCCGTTCCGTGTTCGTCCATCGGGTCGCCTCGCGGAGGCCGGGCGGTGCCCGGCTGCGTATACGGAGGAGCCGCTATAGCACGTCAGATGACGTCACGGAGTCGTTTTCCCCTGGTTCGGGATATCGATGGCCGGAATTCGCGTTATCATGTATACGAAGCGGGTCAGAGTCCGGGAGCCGATCCGATGAGCCAGTGGCAGAAGGAGCGCGACATCCGCGAGGCGCGCCTGGAACGGGCGCGGCCGCACGCGGATGGCAAGGTCGTGCCGGCGTCCCGGGTCGTCGACCTCCTCGAGGCGATCCTCCAGCCGGGCGACCGGGTCTGCCTGGAGGGCGACAACCAGAAGCAGGCCGATTGCCTCGCCCGCGGCCTGTCCGCCTGCGATCCGGCCCGCGTCCACGACCTGCACATGGTGCAGTCCGGCATCGTGCTGCCCGAGCATCTCGATGTTTTCGAACAGGGGATCGCGAAGCGGCTCGACTATTCGTATTCCGGCCCCCAGGGCGCCCGCATCGCCAAGATGCTGTATGGCGGCCAGATCGAACTCGGGGCGGTGCACACCTACCTCGAACTGTTCGCGCGCTACTTCGTCGACCTCACGCCGAACGTGGCCCTGATCGCGGGCGTTTCGGCCGACCGGGACGGCAACCTCTATACCGGCCCCAACACCGAGGACACGCCCACCGTGGTGGAGGCGACCGCCTTCAAGAACGGCGTGGTGGTGGCGCAGGTGAACGACATCGTCGACCGGGTGCCGCGCGTCGACATCCCGGGTGATCGGGTCGACTTCGTGGTGGAGGCCGACACGCCGTTCTACGTCGAGCCGCTCTTCACCCGCGACCCGGCGGCGGTGACCGAGACGCAGATCCTGATGGCCATGATGGCGATCAAGGGCATCTATGCCGCGTACGGCATCCGCCGCCTCAACCACGGCATCGGCTTCGGCACGGCGGCCATCGAATTGCTGCTGCCCACCTACGGCGAACGCCTCGGCCTGAAGGGTCGGATCGCGACCCACTGGGCGCTCAACCCGCATCCGAGCCTGATCCCGGCCATCGAATCCGGCTGGGTGAAGCAGATCCACTGCTTCGGGTCCGAAGTGGGCATGGACAATTACATCCGCGCCCGGCCGGACGTGTTCTTCACCGGCTCCGACGGCTCCCTCCGGTCGAACCGCGCCTTCTGCCAGACGGCGGGGCTCTATGCCTGCGACCTCTTCATCGGCTCGACCCTGCAGATCGATCTCCAGGGCCATTCCTCCACCGTGACCACCAACCGGGTGGCGGGCTTCGGCGGTGCGCCGAACATGGGCTCGGACCCGCACGGCCGGCGCCATCCCTCCGACACCTGGATGAAGGCGGGCCGCGAGGCCGGCGGCACCGGTGATCCGGCCCTGCGGCGCGGACGCAAGCTCGTGGTGCAACTCGTCGAAACCTTCGGCGACAAGCTGGTGCCGGCCTTCGTGGAGCGTCTCGACGCCCTGGAACTGGCCAGAAAGCTCAACCTCGAACTCGCCCCCGTGATGGTCTACGCCGACGATGTCACCCACATCGTCACCGAGGAGGGCATCGCCAACCTGCTGCTGTGCCGGACCCTCGACGAGCGCGAGCAGGCGATCCGCGGGGTCGCCGGCTACACCGATGTGGGCCGGGGCCGCGATCACGCGATGGTCGAGGCGTTGCGCGCGCGAAAGATCATCCAGCGGCCGGAAGACCTCGGCATCGAGCCCCTCGACGCCGACCGCTCGCTGCTCGCGGCGCGCTCGATCAAGGACCTCGTGCACTGGTCGGGCGGGCTCTACGAGCCCCCGGCCAAGTTCCGGAACTGGTGAGGAGGGTTCGCCGATGGAGAAACTGAGCTTCCGCCACGCCACCCGTACGGCGCTCCCCGGCACCCGGGCCAGCGCGATCACCGGGGTCGTCGCCTCCGGCAACCTCGAAGTGCTGCTGGAGCGCAATCTCGCGCCCGATGCCTGCCGCGTCGAGATCGACACCGCGATCGCCGGTTACGGGGCGGTCTGGGCCGCCGTGGTGGCGGATTTCGTGGCGCGCCGGCAGCCCGGCGGGCTCACCATCACCATCAACGACGGGGGCGCGCGCCCCGACACCGTGTCCCTGCGCCTCGCCCAGGGCGCGCGCCTGATGGAGATGCCGTGATGGATTTCAAACCCGTCTCTCTCTCCACCTCTCCGCTCGACCAGAGCTGGTACGAGGCCAGCGCCCGCGCCCGCCTCGCGGGTCTCCTCGACGCGGACACGTTCCAGGAATTCATCGGCCCCGAGCAGCGGATGATGAGCCCGCACCTGCCGCTGTTCGACCTGCCGCGCGCCTTCGACGACGGGATGATCGTCGGGCGCGGCCTGCTTGAAGAGCGACCCGTGCTGGTCGCCGCCCAGGAGGGCCGCTTCATGGGAGGCGCCTTCGGCGAGATCCACGGCGCCAAGCTCGTCGGCCTGCTGCGGGCGGCGCTGGCCGTGAAGCCGGCCGCCGTGCTGATCCTGTTCGACACCGGCGGCGTGCGCCTGCAGGAAGCCAATGCCGGCGAGACCGCCATCGCGGAGATCATGCGGGCGATCACGCAGGTCCGCACCGCCGGCATCCCGGTGATCGGGCTGATCGGCGGCCGGGCCGGCTGCTACGGTGGCGGCGGGCTCATCGCCGGCACCTGCGCGCGCCTCGTCATCTCCGAGGGCGGGCGCCTCAGCGTCTCCGGTCCCGAGGTGATCGAGACCAACCGGGGGGCGGAGGAATTCGATTCCCGCGACCGGGCGCTGGTGTGGCGCACCATGGGCGGCAAGCACCGGCGCCTCATCGGCGCCGCCGACGCCTTCGTCGACGACACTATCGGGGCGTTCCGCAAGGCCGTCCTGGCGGCGATCCCGGCAGCCCCCTCCTTCGACCTCGCCACGCTCGAAGCCGAGCAGGCCCGCCTGGAAGCCCGCCTCGACCGCTTCGGCGATGCCCGGGACGCCACCGAGATCTGGGGCGGCCTCGGCATCGCCGACCCCGCCGCCGTGCCGGGCCTGACCACCGAGGGCTTCGACGCCCTGCTCGCCCGCCTGCCGGAGGAGCCGCACCATGCCCGATAAGATGGCCCTCGAGGCGATCCTCGCCGCGCTCTTTCCCGCGGGCCACGCCGTCACGGTGTCGGACGGTCTGATCACCGGGGATGGTCCTCTCGGGGCCGGGCGGATCGCCGTGGTCGGCATCGACGGGAACACGGCCCTCGGGATCGAGGGCGCCTGCCACCTGGCGGGGCGCGTCCTCGACGTGGTGCGGGCCGGCGGCGAGACGCCGATCCTCGTCCTGATCGATTCCGACAGCCAGCGCATGAGCCGGCGCGACGAACTGCTCGGCCTCAACGAGTATCTCGCCCATCTGGCCAAGGCGCTGCTGCTGGCCGACGCGCAAGGCCATCCGACCATCGGCCTGCTCTACGGCCACAGCGCGGCCGGCGCCTTCATCGCCACCGCGCTCGCCACCCGCGTGCTCGTGGCCCTGCCCGGCGCCCATCCGAGCGTGATGGATCTGCCCTCGGTGGCCCGCGTCACCAAGCTGCCCCTGGAGAAGCTGGAAGAGATGGCTCGCGCCACGCCGGTCTTCGCCCCCGGCCTCGACAACATGGTCCAGACCGGTGCCGTGCAGGCGGTTCTCGATCCCACACAGCCCCTCGGTCCCCAGGTCGCCGCGCTGATCGCGCAGGGGGCTGCAGCCGACATCCGCGATACCCGCGACGCCCTCGGTCGTGAGCGGGGCGGCCGTCCGCTGGCCCACGACATCGCCGCCCGGGTGGTGCGCGAGGCGCAGGGTGCGTGATCCTGTGTCGCCTCTGTCGCCCCTCGCGCGCCACGACCTTCTCACCGTGACGCCCGGCGCCTGGAGCCGAGTGCTGGCGGGACGGCCGGACCTCGCGGGGATTCCCCATCTCGCCGGCTGGGCGGAACGCGGCTGGCCCGTCATCGCCCGGCGCCGCGGGCCCGGCGAGGATGCCGGCCTCGTCGCCGCCGGCCTGCCGCTGCCGCCCGCCCTCGGCAAGCGCCGCATCGGCCTCGCCCTCGATCCGGGCTCCGTCACGCCCCGCCCAAGCCTGACCCTGGCCGAGGCCGGCGGGGCGGCCCCCGCCGCCTGGCACCCGACCATCGCGGCCCTCGTCGCGCACGGGGCGGCCCATGGCTGCGTGCCGCGCGTGTTCGGCGGCCTGCTCTGGCAGGCGCTGACCGGCCTGCCCTATCTCTCGGACACCTCGGACCTCGACCTGCTCTGGCCCGTCTCCCTCGACCGTGCCTTCCTCGCCCACGCCTCCCTCGATCGCGCCTTCCTCGACGGTCTGGCGCGCATCGCGGGACCGGCGCCGATGCGCCTCGACGGCGAGATCTGTCTACCGGACGGTTTCGCCGTGAACTGGCGCGAACTGCACGCGGCCGGACCCGACGAGGCGGTCCTCGTCAAGGGCCTGCTGCGCCTGGAGCTTCGGCCCGTCGCGGCACTCCGCGCCGCCCTGTCCCCGGCAGCTTGAGCGATGCCGTCCGCCTCCGCACCTGCGGTCCAGGGAGCTGCCATCCCGTCCGCGACGCCCGACCCGGCGCGACCCCGCGGCCTGTCGCGGCGGATCGCCCGCCTCGCCACCGCATGCCTGCACCGCGAGCTCGCCACCTATCCCAAGCCCGGTCTCGTCAGCCACGTGGACAGCGGTAGCCATTCCGACATGGACGCGGGCCGCTTCCGGGCGAGTGCCGATGCCCTGGAGCCCTTCTTCGCGGAGCTCGCCGAGGCCGGCGCGGCGGGGGCCGAGATGGCGCATCTGCGCCGGATCGGCCTCGCGGCGGAGGCGGCGATGCGGGCGGCCACCGGGGGCGTGAACACCCACCGGGGCGCCATTTTCGGCCTCGGCCTCCTCAGTGCCGCGGCCGGCGCCTCAGGGATGCGCCCGGCGGCCGGGAGCCTCGGCGCCCATGTCCGCGCGCGCCATGCGGACGCGATCCTCGACGGCCCCGAGCTGCTGCACGCGCCGGGCGCGCGAGCGCGGCGCCGACACGGCGTCGGGGGCGCGCCGGCCGAGGCGGCGGCCGGGTTCCCGAGCCTCTACGGCACCGGACTGCCGGCCCTGCGCCGGGCCCGCGCTCTTCGCCCCGATGCGCCCGAGGCCGCGCGGGTGGAGGCCTGCCTCGCCCTCGTCGCCTGCCTGGAGGACACCAACCTGCTGCATCGCGGCGGCCCCGAAGGGTATGCCTTCGCGCGGGCGGAAGCCGCCCGCTTCATCGCCGCGGGCGGTATCGCGCCGGACGACTGGTTTTCGCGGGCGGAGGCGCTGCACCGGGCCTTCGTCGCCCGCCGCCTCAGCCCCGGCGGGGCCGCCGACCTTCTCGCCATGACCCTGTTCGTCGACGCCTGGGAGCGACCATGATCGTCGCGCCGTCATGACCCTCGCGATCCTGCTGTCCGGCCAGGGCGGCCAGCATTCGGGAATGTTCGACCTCACCGCCGATCGGCCGGAGGCGCAGGGCATCTTCGCGGCGGCGACCCCGCTCCTCGGCCAGGACCCGCGCGACCTCGTACGCACGGGCGCGGACCTCCACGCCAACCGCACCGGGCAGATCCTGTGCTGCGTCGCCGGCCTCGCCGCCTGGACCCTGGTGCAGGCCGCCCAAGCCTCGCAAGCCGCGAGACCCGCGCGCGTCGTGGTGGTCGGCTACAGCATCGGCGATCTCGCGGCCTTCGGCTGCGCCGGCCTGTTCGCGCCCGAGACGGTGCTGGACCTCGCCGCCGTTCGCGCCGAGGCGATGGATGCGGTGGCGGGTCCGGATTCCGGCCGCGGCATCCCTTACGGCCTCGCGGGCCTGCGCGGCCTGCCCGCAGAGCGGTGTTTCGCGATGGCGGGGGAGCATGGGTGCCACCCGGCGATCCGCAACGCCGTCGACAGCGTGGTGGTGGGCGGTCCCGTCGAGGCCCTCGACAGGCTCTGCGCGGCGGCGCTCGCAGCCGGCGCCGCGCGGGCGGTGCGCCTGCCCGTCCAAATCCCCTCCCACACGCCGCTCCTGGCCGAGGCCTCGGCCCGCTTCGCCGAACGGCTGGCCGAGGCGCCCCTGGCGACGCCGCCGCGTCCGGCCCCGCGCCTCCTCAGCGGCCTCGACGGGGCGGCGGTGTTCCGGCCGGAGGTGGGCTTGGCCAAGCTCGCCGCGCAGCTCTCGCAGACCCTGGACTGGGCCGCCTGCCTGGAGGGCATCGGCGAGTTCGGCGCGGACCACGTTCTCGAGCTCGGTCCCGGCCACGCCCTCGCCACCATGGCGCGGGCGGCCCTGCCCGACGCGCGGGTTCATGCACTGGAGGATTTTCGGATGTCCGCCGGTGTGATTCAATGGATCGAGGACGGGGCCTGAACCCCGACGGAGTGAAACGCACACGATGCAGTATCGCAATCTCGGCCGTTCGGGCCTCAAGGTCTCGCCGCTCTGTCTCGGCACCATGATGTTCGGCGGCCCCACCGACGAGGCCACCGCCGGCCGCATCATCGACAGCGCCCGGGGCGCCGGGATCAACTTTCTCGACACGGCTGACGTCTACAACGAGGGCCGCTCCGAGGAGGTGGTGGGCCGGGCGATCGCCCGGGACCGCGAGGCCTGGGTGCTGGCCACCAAGGTCGCCAACCCGATGGGGCCGGGCGTCAACGACCGGGGCCTGTCCCGCGCTCACGTGCTGCGCGCCGCCGAGGCCAGCCTCCGGCGGCTCGGCACCGACGTCATCGACATCTACTACCTCCACAAGGAGGACCACACGACGCCGTTGGCTGAGACCATCGGCGCCATCGCGCAGCTCGTGCGCCAGGGCAAGATCCGCTACTTCGGCGTCTCGAACTACCGGGCTTGGCGCGTCGCCGAGATCTGCCGCCTGTGCGACGATCTCGGCATCGACCGTCCGGTGGTGAGCCAGCCCTACTACAACGCCCTGAACCGGATGCCGGAGACCGAGCACCTGCCGGCCTGCGCCCATTACGGCCTCGGCGTGGTGCCGTACTCGCCGCTCGCCCGCGGCGTGCTGACCGCGAAGTATGATCCCGATGCGCCGCCCCCCGAAGGCACCCGCGCGGGGCGCCAGGACACCCGCATGATGCAGACGGAGTGGCGCCCGGAATCCCTGGTGATCGCCCGCACGTTCCAGGCCCACGCGGCCGCGCGCGGGCTGACGGCGGGGCAGTTCGCGGTGAACTGGGTGCTGGCCAACCGCACCGTCACCTCGGTCATCGCCGGGCCGCGCACCGAGGCGCAGTGGGACGAGTATCTGGGCGCTCTCGGCTACACCTTCACGGACGAGGACGAGGCGCTGGTCGACGCCCACGTCGTCACCGGCCACCCCTCGACCCCGGGCTACAACGATCCGGCCTATCCGATCGAGGGGCGCGTGCGGGGGTAAAACGCCATTGTGCGGGGGAGGGAGGCGCGTTCAGCCTGTTTACCCCCGCGTCTCGGCCAGGTGCAACTCCACCAGCGCGTCGAAGCTGGCGTCACCCTTGAAGCCCAGTTCCAGGGCGCGGCGGGTATCGAAGGCCTCCGGCCAGGTCTCCACGATCGCCTGGATGGCCGGATTCGGTTCACGCCGGATCAGCGCCACCGCCGGATCACCACCCACGCGGCGCAGGGCCTCGATCTCGTCGGCCACCGTCGCCGAGATCCCCGGCATGGTCAGGCTGCGGCGCAGGCCGAGGGGACCAAGGTCGATGCGGGCGGCGTGCAGAAGGTATTCGGTGGCCGAGCGTGGACTGGCGAACCAGTGGCGCACGCTGTCGGGCACCGGCAGGATCGCCTCCTGGCCTGCCAGCGGCTCGCGGATGATCCCGGAGAAGAACCCGGAGGCCGCCTTGTTCGGCTTGCCCGGCCGTACGCAGATGGTGGGCAGGCGCAAGCCGATGCCGTCGAGGAAGCCGCGCCGGGTGTAATCGGCGAGCAGCAACTCGCCCATCGCCTTCTGGGTGCCGTAGGAGGTGGCCGGTGTCAGGATCATGTCGTCCGGGATCACGCCCGGAAGCGGCGGCCCGAACACCGCCAGCGATGAGGTGAAGACCACGCGGGGCCGGTAGCCCTCCGCCCCGTGGGCCTGCCGGATCGCGTCGAGAAGCAGGCGCGTGGCGTCGAGATTGACCCGGTAGCCCTTCTCCAGGTCGGCCTCCGCCTCGCCCGACACGATCGCCGCGAGGTGGAAGATCACGTCCGGCCGGCCCGCGATGGCGGCCTCCGCCGCGCCCGGGATCGCGAGGTCGGCGGCGGCCGTGGCGACAGGGCCGGTGAAGCCCGTCGGCGGCGTCGGCTCCACCACGTCCACCAGGGTGAGGGCGCGGGCATCGCCCTGCGCGGCGAGGGCGTCGGTGAGGCGTCGGCCGATCATGCCGGCGGCGCCGAGGATCAGAGCGTGCATGGGGCGTCCTTTCGGGCTCAGCGCATCAGGTCGAGGGCGCGGGAGAAGAAGTCGCGGCCGCCGAAATTGCCGGACTTGAGAGCGAGCAGCATGGGATCGCCGAGGCCGACTGCCCCTTGCCCCATCGTCCTGAGCACCGGCACCCCGGCGGCGATCTCGGGACCGAGGCGGAAGGCCTTCAGCCCGAGCGTATCGACGACCGCGCCGGAGGTCTCGCCGCCCGCCACCACGAGGCGGCGCACACCGCGCGCCACCAGGTCGCCGGCGATGCGGGCCAAAGCGGCCTCGATGGCATGGCCGACCCGGTCGCCACCGTGGCGGGCCTGGAGGGCGCGCACGGTCTCGGGCTCGGCGCTGCTGGCGATGAGAACGGGGCCGGCGCCGACATGATCGCCGGCCCAGGCCACGGCGGCCTCGATCTCGGCCTCACCCGCGGCGAGCAGGCGCTCGGGGTCGAGGCGCCGCACCGGCATCACGGCTTGCGCCGCCGCGATCTGTCCGAGCGTCGCCTGCGAGCAGCTTCCGGCGAGGCAGGCGGCCAGGCCCCCAACGGGCGCGCCGAGATCCGAGGCGCTGTCCGGCGCCGCAGCCCGGCCGGCCGCCACGAGCGCGCGGGCGAGGCCGAGGCCGAGGCCCGAGGCGCCCACCGAGATGCGATGGCCGAGCGCCGCCACCCCGAGGGTTTCGAGATCGGTCTCCCTCACGGCGTCCGCGATGGCCGCGCCCACGCCGTCGGCGGCGAGCGCGTCGAGGCGCGCGGCGACGGCGTCCGGCCCCTTCGCCACAGTGGCGAAATCCACGAGGCCCACGGGCGCCGCGCTCTGGCGGGCCAGCACCCGCACGAGGTTGGCGTCGCGCATCGGGTTGAGGGGATGGTCCTTGAGCGGGCTCTCGTTCAGCGGCACGGCGCCGACAAAGAGGTTGCCCTGGTAGACGGTGCGCCCGGTCTCCGGGAAGGCGGGCGTGACGAGGGCGATGGCCTCGCCCGCATCGCCCCGCAGGGCGTCCAGGACGGGGCCGATATTGCCCTGGTCGGTCGAATCGAAGGTCGAGCAGATTTTGAACAGGACGTGGGCGGCGCCGCGGCCGCGCAGCCAGGCCTCGGCCGCGCGGGAGCGCGCCACCGCGTCCGCAGCCGGGATGGAGCGGCTCTTGAGGGCCACCACCACGGCATCGACCCCGGCCAGATCGAGGTCGTCGGCCGGGATGCCGATGGTCTGCACGGTGCGCAGGCCGGCCTGGGTCAGCGTGTTGGCGAGGTCCGAGGCGCCGGTATAGTCGTCGGCCACCGATCCGAGGGCGAGGCTCATCGGGTGGCCTCCCGGATTTGCGCCTGCTGTCCCTGCGACGCGCGGTAGGGCTCGAACCAGCCGAGGCCCTCCCCCGTGCCGCCGGCCGGGTTGTACTCGCAGCCGACGAAGCCCGCATAGCCGAGGCGGTCGAGCTCGGCGAAGAGGAAGGCGTCGTTCATCTCGCCGGTGCCGGGCTCGTGCCGGGTGGGCACGCTCGCGGTCTGGACGTGCCCGACCATCGGCATCAGGGTCCGCAGGCGGGTGGTCACGTCCCCGTGCAGGATCTGGCAATGGTAGAGGTCGAACTGCAGCTTCAGGTTCGGCAGGGCGAGGTCCTCGATCAGGCGGGCGGCCATGGCGAAGTCGTTGAGGAAGTAGCCCGGCATGTTGCGGGCGTTGATCGGCTCGAGCACGAGGTCGAGCCCTTCGCGACCCACCCGCTCGGCGGTCCAGGCCACGGCCCGGCGATAGGCCGCCTGCGCCGCCGGATCCTGCGCATCCGCCATGCCGGCCATGAGGTGGAGCCGGGCCACGCCGGTGGCCTTCGCGTAAGTCAGGCCGGTCTCGACGCCCGCCTGCACCTCCGCGAACCGGTCCGGCAGGGCGGCGAGGCCGCGCTCGCCCGCCGCCCAATCGCCCGGCGGCAGGTTGAACAGGGCCTGGGTGAGGCCGTACTGCGCCAGGCGCTCGGCGATGGCCTCGGGCGGATGGTCGTAGGGGAACAGGAATTCGACGGCGGTGAAGCCCGCTTCCCGGGCTGCCGCGAAGCGGTCGAGGAAGGGGCGTTCGGTGAACATCAGGGTGAGGTTGGCGGCAAAACGCGGCATCGGCTGTTCTCCCTTCAGGCCTTGGGCGACGGCAGGGTGACGCCGGCCACCTGGGCGTAGAGGCGGGCCACCGAGGCGTCGTCGTCCCGGCCCATGCCGGAGCCCGACGCCATCAGGAACATCTGCAGGGCGGCGGCCGCCACCGGCACGGGGTACTTTTCTGCCCGCGCCATGTCCTGCACGATGCCCAGATCCTTGACGAAGATGTCGACCGCGCTTCTCGGGCTGTAATCGCCGTCGAGCACGTGCGGCATGCGGTTCTCGAACATCCAGGAATTGCCGGCGGATGCCGTGATCACCTCGTAGACCTTGCGCAGGTCGAGCCCCTGCTTGGCGGCAAAGCTCATGGCCTCGCTGGCGGCCGCGATGTGCACGCCCGCGAGCAGCTGGTTGATCATCTTGAAGGCGGCCCCCTGCCCGGCCGCGTCGCCGAGCGCGTAGAGCTTGCCGGCCATCGCCTCCAGGGCCGGTCGGGCGGCATCGAAGGCCGCTGTGCTGCCGGAGGCCAGGAAGGTGAGTTCGCCGTCCGCCGCCCGGACCGCGCCGCCGCTCATCGGGGCGTCGAGATAGTGCCGTCTGGTCTCCTCCAGCCGGGCCGCGAGGCGACGGGCGATGGCCGGGTCCATGGTGGCGGAGGAGACGAACACGGCGCCCTCGGGCATGGTCTCGGCAGCCCCGTCCGGCCCGAACAGCACCGCTTCGGTCTGGGCGGCGTTGACCACGACGCAGACCACCACGTCGGCCCCCGCCGCCGCCGCCGCCGGGTTCGCCGCCGCCTGTCCCCCGCTCTCGGCGAAGCGCGCGACCGCTTCCGCGTTCACGTCGCAGGCGGTGACCTGGAAGCCGGCCCGGAGGAGCGAACCGGCCATGCCGGCGCCCATGGAGCCGAGGCCGATCACGGCTACGCAGCGGTTCTGGGTGTTCGTGCTCATGGAGGGACCTGTCGGATGGAATTTCGAAATCAGGGGAAGGCGGATCGAACGGATGCTCCTGCCACTCACCCCGTCATCCCGGGTTCTGCTGCGCAGCCCCGGAATCACGGTGTGGGTTTCGGATCCGTCCGGCTCAGCGATTGACCACGTGCTTCGGGGTGACGAACACGCAGACCGCGCCGATCACCAGCATCACGGCGAGCGCGTACATGCCGGCGGCGGTGCTGCCGGTGGAATCGCGCAGGGCCCCGATCACGTAGGGGCTGGCGAAGCCCGCGAGGTTGCCCACCGAGTTGATCAGCGCGATGCCGGCCGCCGCACCCGCGCCGCTGAGAAAGGCGGTGGGCAGGGACCAGAACAGCGGCGCGCAGGTGAGCACGCCGCCGGCCGCCACGGCCAGCGCCGCGATGGCCACGACCGTGCTGCCGGTGCTGGCCGCGACCACGAAGCCGACCGCGCCGCAGAGGGCCGGGACGATGAGGTGCCAGCGCCGCTCGCGCATCCGGTCGGCGCTGCGGCCGAGCAGGATCATGACGAAGACCGCGAACAGGAACGGGATCGCGCTGACGAGACCGATGTTGAGGTTGCCCTGGATGCCGGACGCCTTGACGATGGTGGGCATCCAGAAGGTCAGGCCGTATTGACCGGTGACGAAGGCGAAGTAGATCAGGCTCATGAACCAGATCCGGCCGTTGCGGAACACGGTGGCGATCGAATGCGGGCTCTGTTCCTTGCCGGCGCCGTCGGCGGCGATGTCGCGCTCGATGACCTGCTTCTCGGCGGCGTTCAGCCACTTGGCTTCCGAGGGGCGGTTGTCGAGATAGAAGAACACGGCGAGACCCACCAGCACCGCCGGCACCGCCTCGATCAGGAACATCCACTGCCAGCCGGACAGGCCGTGCGTGCCGTTGAACGTGTCCATGATCCAGCCGGAAAGCGGGTTGCCGAAGATGCCCGAGACCGGGATCGCCGACATGAACACCGCGATCACCCGGGCGCGGCGATGGGCCGGGAACCAGGTCGTCGTGTAGAGGATCACCCCCGGATAGAAGCCGGCCTCCGCGAGGCCGAGCAGGAAGCGCATGAGGTAGAACGAGGTCGCGGAGTTCACGAACATGAACCCGGCCGAGATGATGCCCCAGGTGATCATGATGCGGGCGATCCAGACCCGGGCGCCGACCCGGTGTAGGATGACGTTCGAGGGCACCTCGAACAGGAAGTAGCCGATGAAGAACAGGCCGGCGCCGAGGCCGTAGACTGTCTCGCTGAAGCCCAGCTCCTGGGACATCTGCAACTTGGCGAAGCCCACGTTCACGCGATCGAGATAGGCGACCACGTAGCAGAGCATCAGGAACGGCACGAGCCGCCAGAATACCTTCGTGTAGGTCTGCTCGACGAAATCCGACGAGGGCGCGCCGGCGCCGCGCGCGGATGCGCCCGGCATGGTCGAAGCCTTCGCCGTTGAAGCTTGCACGGTCATGTTTCCTCCTGCGGGCGCCCGCTTTGCGGATCACCGTTCTGGCGTTGCAGAATTTTATCGGTGCGCGACTCCTGTTGGCAGCGCTTGCATCTTGGATAACAGTGATTGGCAGCGCTGCCAATCTGATTGTTGCGGGTCGCTAACCTTGCTATGGCTCTGCCGTCCCTGCCCCGAGGATGAAGGTCGCCGATGAACGTGCATGAGCCCGAGCGCCGGCTCGTGACCCTGGCCGACGTCGCCCGCGCGGCCGGGGTCGGCGAGAGCACGGTCTCCCGTGTCCTGCGCAACCAGGGCTCGTTCTCGAAGCGCACCCAGGATCGGGTCGCGGAGGCGGTGGCGCGCCTCGGCTACGTGCCGAACCGCCTGGCCGGCATGCTGGCGGGCTCCGGTACCACGGCGGGCGCCAAGCTGGTCGGCATCATCATCCCGTCGCTCACCAACATCGTGTTCCCGGATCTCCTGCGCGGCGCCAACGCCGCCCTCGACCGCGACGGTTTCCAGAGCGTGATCGGGGTCTCGGACTACGACCCGAGCCGCGAGGAGGCGCTGATCGGCGCCCTGCTCTCCTGGCGCCCGGCCGGTCTCATCGTCACCGGCCTGGAGCACACGCCCGGTGCGGTCGCGCGCCTGCGGGCGAGCGGCATCCGTGTCGTCGAGATGATCGATACCGACGGCACCGGCCTCGACATCGTGGTGGGGTTCTCGAACCGGGCGGTGGGTTGCGACAGCGCCCGGCACCTGCTCGACCGGGGCTACCGCCGCATCGGCTATGTCGGGCACGACATCACGCGGGACCTGCGCGCGGCCAAGCGGTTGGCGGGGTTCTGCGAGACGCTGGTCCAGGCCGGCCATCCCCTGGTGGAGCGCGCGATCGCGTCGGGCCCCTCCTCGGCGGCGGCCGGGCGGGAGGCCCTGGGGCAACTCCTCGCCCGCCGGCCCGACCTCGACGCGGTCTACTTCTCCAACGACGACATGGCGCTCGGCGGCTACTTCCACTGCCTCGCCGAAGGCATCGCGGTGCCGGGGCGCCTCGCCCTGTTCGGTTTCAACGCCCTCGACATCGCCGCGGCGATGCCCCGGCCCCTCGCCACCATCCGCACCCCGCGCCTGGAGATCGGCGCGATGGCGGCCGAGCGCCTCGGAGCGGACGGCCCGCCGGAGGTGATCGATCTCGGCTATGAACTGATCCCCGGCGCCACCGCCTGAGATCGCCCCTCACGATCAAGGAACGCCATGAGCGAGAGAACATCGAGCGAGAGAACATCGAGCGAGACTACACCGAGCGAGTCCCGGCTTCGCGAACAGATCTGCCGGTTCGGCCGCTCGCTGTTCGAGCGCGGCCTGACGCCGGGCTCGTCGGGCAACATCTCGCTCCGCCTCGACGACGGCGGCTGGCTGGTGACGCCCACCAACGCCTCGCTGGGCTTCCTCGATCCGGCCACGATCTCGCGCCTGGACGCGACGGGCGCCCTGGTCTCGGGCCACGCGCCCACGAAGGAGATTCCGCTTCACGCGGCGCTCTACGACAGCCGCACGGAGGCGCGCGCCATCGTCCACCTGCACTCGACCCACGCGGTCGCGGTTTCGATGCTGCCGGAGATCGACCCGAAGGCGGTGCTGCCCCCGCTGACGCCCTATTACCTGATGCGGGCCGGCGCCACGGCCCTGGTGCCGTATTACCGACCCGGCGACCCGGCGGTGGCGGACGCGATCCGGGGGCTCGCCGGCCGCTACGCCTCGGTGCTGCTGGCCAATCACGGCCCGGTGGTGGCCGGCACCACCCTGGAGAACGCGGTCTTCGCCACCGAGGAGCTGGAGGAGACGGCCAAGCTCTACCTCCTCCTGCGCAACCTCAATCCGCGCCACCTCAGCCCAGGGCAGGTCCAGGATCTCGTCAGCCATTTCGGCCTGACCCTGCCGGAGCCGGACGGGCACGACCACGGGCATTGAGCCCGCGACCGGCGTCGATTCAGGCTGCCACCTCGATCTGCGCTCCCGGCAGCGCGGCCGCGATCTCGGCGGCGATGCCGACCGAGGCGATGTTCTTGGATTTCGCCTCGATCTCGAAATCCGCCCAGGCCATGTGGCGGGCCACCAGGGCGTTGACGGCCCGGTTCCACATCATGTCCGAATGGGCGGCGAGGTCGCGCCAGTTGTGGCCGGCCTCCGTCAGCGCGGCGAAATCCGGCAGGGCGTCGGCCGCGTGGCCCTCCAGCAGGCTCTCGCGCGAGACGCTGATATGCGCCACGGGGCGCACCCCGCGCCAGGATTCGCGCACGCGCATCACGCGCGGGTCGTCGGGCTCGATATACGCGCCCCGGCTCTCGACCCAGTGATGGTGCAGGTCGAGCACCACCGGAACGACGTCGGCGAGGCCCAGCACCGTGTCGAGCCCGAAGACGTTCTCGTCGTTCTCGACCGTAAGGAGGTCGCGCGCCGTCTGCGAGAGCTTGGGCAGGCTGGCCCGGAAGCCGGCGATGCCGGGGTCGCGGGCGCCCACATGGATGTTGATGTGGGCCCCCTGCGGATGCCAGCCCTGGCCGTAGCCGAGCATCGCCATGAGTTCGGCGTGGTGCTCGAGTTCCTCGATGCCGTTGCGCTCGGCATTCGGGTTCTGCGAGGCGATGACGCAGAACGGCCCCGGATGGAAACTCAGGCGCACCGCCCCGTCCCGCGCGATGGCGCCGATCCGGGCGAGGCCGTCCTCGACGAGGCGGCGCATCTCGGGTTCGGCGTAGATGTCCTGCGCCACCGCGTGGGTGTAGCCGGGCAGGACGTTGCTGGCGATCCGCAGCAGGCGCTCGATCACGGGCCGGGCGGCGACCCAGGCCACCTGCCGCTCCAGGGCGCCGAGGTTGTGGCGCACCAGACCCTCGAGCTTCGCCCGCCGCGCGGCGGGCGCCAGCGTCTTCAGATGCGCCATGGTGGCGTGGGTGAGATTCATCTGCAGGGTCGCCTCGCGGGCGGCCTTCAGGGTCTTGAAGCTCTCGGGCGGGGCCTCGAGGATGAACTTGCAGCAGAAGCCGAGGCGGGGTGTTGAATCGGTCATGGGGCGATAACGCGGCGGAACGCCATTGGTGCACGGCCGGAACCCCCGGCCGGCCCAGGCGCGTTGCCCCGGCGCCGAACCCTTGTGCAGGGTGGTCTGGTGCAAGTGTAACGTGCCGGCTCCCACGCCGGCCCCGGAGCCCCGATGGACGCCAAACTCGCTGATCAGGTCCGGCACGCGGCCGACCTCGCCCGCAGGCTGACCCTGGCCTACCCGAAGGGGTCGCGCCGCGACGACTTTCCCTTCGCGGTCGTGGCCGCCTTCGACGCCGACATCCGCGGGCGCGTCGAACGCGATCGCCGGATCGAGGACGAGCGCGACCGGGTGCTCATCGCCGCCGTCAACTTCGCCGAGACGCCGCCCGACGACGAGCCCGAGGCCGTCGAGCCGGCGCGCCGCGCCCTCGTCGCGGCGATCGACTACCTCGAACAGGCGACCCTGCGCTTCGGGATCGTCAATCGCGAGGGCGCGCGGCTCGGCTACGGCGAGGCCGGTCAGCGGCTCACGGCGGGCGGCTGACGCCATCTTCCCCGCCGCCCAATTCGTGATGACGGATCCTGCGACCCAGGCGCCGGTCCGCGCGTTACACACCTCCGCCGGCGCATACCCGGCGCTCCGTTCGATCAGCGTGGTCTTCTTCCGATGCGTCGCCTGTTTCCCGTCTTCATCGCCGCCGTCGCTCTCCTGGCAGGGGTGATCCTGTTCACCTTCGTCAAGCACGGCGACACCGCCCACACCCAGTCGGTGCCGGAAGCCGGCGCGAGCGCCCGCTGATGCCGCGCTGGCTGCCGCTCGCGGGCGCCGCATTGCTCGCCATCCTGGTGGTGATCGGCCTCGGCCTGTGGAAGTTCGAGCGGTTGCAGGAGGCGCGCATCGAGAATGGCGGCCGCCCGGCCATTCCCGCCTGCGCACCCGACCGGGTCGGCGATACGGGGCTCGCCGCCAATTGCCCGGGAACCGCCTTCCCGCCCGCCAAGGCGCCGTAGGACCCGCGTCGCACGGCGGGGACCGCGTTCAGGGCCGGCAGGCCCGCAGGAAGAAATCCAGCGAACGCTTCAACGTCTCGCGCTTGACGTGGGTCATGCCCGGCCGCTCCAGCCCGAGTTCCGTCCGGTCGACGAACCCCCGGATGGTCAGCCCCAGGAAGGCGTCCGCCGCGTGCCGGACATCTTCCACGGCGATCTCGCCGGACCGGACGCCCTCCTCCAGGCAGCGCTCGACCAGGGGCACCACGCGTGCCAATCCGAAATCATGGAGCGCGCGGGCGAATTCCGGGAAGCGCGCGGCCTCGGCCACCATCACCCGCCGGAACGCGATGCAGTCGGGGGTCAGGACCGTCTCGAGGATGGCGAGGGCAATGCGGTGGAGCCGCTCCTCCAGGGAGCCGGCCTCGGCCGCCACCCGCTCGATGGAGGGCACGTTCTCCTCGATGAAGCGCACGCAGACGGCTTCGAAAAGATCGACCTTGGAGGTAAAGCGCGTGTAGATCGTCTTCTTCGACAGACCGGCGGAACCCGCGATCGCGTCGATGCTCGCCGCTTCGAAGCCCTCGGTGAGGAACACCACCTTGGCCGCGGCCAGGACGCGCAGCAGGACGTCGCCCTCGGTCCCGCGCGGCGGGCGGCCGAGGCGCCGGACCGGCGACGGCGTCACGTCCCTCTGAGTCACGGCGCGGTGTCCTCCCCCGGGGAAACGATGCCAGCCCTGCCCGGCGAACACCAGGGCGGCGGCACCAAAGCCATGTGGACCCGGTTCCGCCATGTTGATCCGGCTCGCCCCTCCTGCCGTTTCAGAAGAACGCCTGCAGCCCCGTCTGCGCCCGGCCGAGGATGAGCGCGTGGACGTCGTGCGTGCCTTCGTAGGTGTTCACCGTCTCGAGGTTCTGGGCGTGGCGCATCACATGGTACGCGCCCATGATGCCGTTGCCGCCGTGCATGTCGCGGGCGACCCGGGCGATGTCGAGGGCCTTGCCGCAATTGTTGCGCTTGATCAGCGAGATCATCTCGGGCGCCATCCGCCCCGCGTCGAACAGGCGCCCGACCCGCAGTGCGGCCTGGAGGCCGAGGGCGATCTCGGTCTGCATGTCGGCGAGCTTCTTCTGAACGAGCTGGGTCTGGGCGAGCGGCCGGCCGAATTGCTGGCGCTCCAGGGTGTAGGACCGCGCCCGGTGCCAGCAATCCTCCGCCGCCCCCATGGCGCCCCAGGCGATGCCGTAGCGTGCCCGGTTGAGGCAGCCGAACGGCCCCTTCAGGCCCGAGACGTTGGGCAGAAGCGCGTCCTCCCCCACCTCGACATCCGCCATCACGATCTCCCCCGTGGTGGAGGCGCGGAGCGAAAGCTTGCCCTTCAGGGTCGGGGCCGAGAGACCCGGCATGCCCTTCTCCAGGATGAAGCCCCGGATCGCGCCCTCATGCGCCTCGGACTTGGCCCAGACCACGAACACGTCGGCGAAGGGCGCGTTCGAGATCCACATCTTGGCTCCCGACAGGCGATAGCCCCCGTCGGTCTTCACGGCCTTCGTCTTCATGCCGGCCGGGTCCGAGCCGGCATCGGGCTCGGTCAGGCCGAAGCAGCCGATCCACTCGCCGGCAGCGAGCTTTGGCAGGAACTTGCGGCGCTGGTCGTCCGAGCCGTAGGCGTGGATCGGGTACATCACCAGCGAGGATTGCACGCTCATCATCGAGCGGTAGCCGGAATCCACCGCCTCGACGGCGCGAGCGACGAGGCCGTAGGCGACGTACGTGGCGCCGGCGCCGCCGTATTCCTCCGGCAGGGTCACGCCCAGCAGCCCGCGCGCGCCCATCTTGGCGAAGAGTTCAGGGTTGGGGGTCTCGTGGGCGTAGGCCTCGACGATGCCGGGCAGGAGTTCCTCCTGCGCGAAGGACCGGGCCGCCTCGTGGATGGCGCGCTCGTCTTCGGTGAGCTGGTCGTCCATCAGGAAGGGATCGTCCCAGGCGAAGCCGGCGGAAGCGGGGGCTGTCGGCGCGGCTGAGCCGGGCGGGCGCGTCGGAGCGTTCATCGGCGTTCCTCGAATTGTCTGTTCCGGCGATCCTATCAGGCCGCGCCGGAGAGGCCACCCGCGCGGCGCCGGAGTGGAACGGGGCGAATTCCTGGTAGACAGGCACCGCGCCGGAGGGCGTCGTGCCGGGCGGCGCAGGGATGGGAGAACACGTATGGGCGAGACGACGGCGCAGGACGGCGGCCCACAGCCCCCATCGCCGGCCCTGCCGCTGACCGGCATCCGCGTGCTCGATCTCTCGCGCGTGCTCGCCGGCCCCTGGTGCGCCATGTGCCTGGGCGATCTCGGGGCCGAAGTGATCAAGGTCGAGCACCCGGAGCGGGGCGACGACACCCGCGACTGGGGCCTGCGCACGGGCGCCACCAACACCTCGTATTTCGACAGCGCCAACCGCAACAAGCGCTCGATCACCCTCGACCTCGCCACCCCGGAGGGGCTGGCGATCGCGCGCGATCTCGCCCGGTCCAGCGACGTGGTGGTGCAGAATTTCAAGACCGGCGGCGCCGATCGCCTCGGCCTCGGCTACGCGGACCTCAGCGCCGAGAACCCGCGCCTGATCTACTGCTCGATCTCCGGCTACGCCTCGGACGGCCCCGAGGCGATGCGGCCGGGCTACGACATCGTGGTGCAGGGCGAGGCCGGCCTGATGGCGCTGAACGGCGAGGCCGACCGGCCCCCCCTGAAGTTCGGCCTCGCGGCGGTCGACCTCTTCACCGGGCAATACGCGACCCAGGGGGTGCTCGCCGCCCTGTTCGAGCGCGAGCGCACCGGGCTCGGGCGCCACGTCGAACTGGCCCTGTTCGATTGCGGCGTGGCGCTCACCGCCTATTGCGGCCTGGAGGCGATGGTGCGGGGGCACGATCCCGTCCGTGCCGGCAACGCCCATCCGTCGATCGCGCCCTACGGCGTGTTCGAGACCGGGGACGGCCCGATCGTCCTGGCGGTGGGCAACAACGGCCAGTACCGCCGCCTGTGCGAGCAGGTGCTGGAGCGTCCCGACCTCGCCTCCGATCCGCGCTTTTCCACCAACCTGGAGCGCTCGCGCAACCGGTCGCAGTTCCTGCCGGCGCTCGAGGCCGAACTCGCCCGCTGGACCCGGGCCGATCTCGTCGCCCGGCTGGACGCGGCGGGCATCCCCTGCGGCGAGGTGCTGGGTCTGCACGAGGCCCTGACCTCCGACCGGGCGCGGGCCGGCACCCTCGTGCTGCCCCAGGGCGGCGACGCCCATCCGGGCGCCCACGTCCTCGCCCCGCCCTATCGCCTCGACGGGGAGCGCCTGCCCGTCCGCCTGATGCCGCCGGCCCTCGGGGCGTCGAGCGCCGAGATCCGGGCGGAATCCGACGCGCGGCGCGCGGGAGAGATCCGGGCGGAGCCGGTGGACGGAAAACCGTAGGACGACCCGAGGACGAATCCCTCGAACCCGCAGGCGTCTTCAAACCGGCAGCAGCGTGAACCCGAGGCTCCGGCCCGCGAAGCGCGCCGTGATCCGGCCCGGCCCCGCCAGGTCGAACGGCACCGAGAGCGTGCCGGTGGAGACGATGCTGCCGGCGGGAAGAGTCATGCCGCGCTCGCGCGCCACGGCCATCAGGTCGGTGAGCGCGGCGAGCGGGTCGGTCACGTCGTCGCCCGTGACGGCGCGGACCCGCTCGGTCCCGTCGACCTCGACCACGAGGCTGCGCGCCACCTCGGCGAGGTCGGCCGCCGGAATCGCCGGGCCGAGCACCAGGGCCTGGAAGGCGGAATTGTCGGCGGCGAAGCTCGGCCAGCCGACGGCGCGGCGATCGAAGAACCGGGACAGCACGAGTTCGAACGCCGCGCAGGTCTCGCCGACGATGTCGGCCGCCGGGACCACGGGAGCGTCCGGGGCGACATCGCGGGCGATCCGGTACGCGATCTCGAACTCGATCGTGACCGCGCCGGCATGCGGCATCCGGAGCGCGGCGCCGTCGGCGTGAAGGTGATCCTTCAGCACCCGACCCGCGATGGAGCGGCCGACGCCGGAACTGCGCTTGCCCTTGTGACTGCCGATGGCGAGCTTCCAGCCGACGGATTCCGCGCCGAGGGCGGCCAGGAGCCGATCCTGGACGTCGTAGCCCTCCGCCATCGTGCGCGGGCGGACGGCCTCCGGCAATTCGGCGAAGGGCCGCCCGTCGCGATAGGCATCCCGCAGCAGCTCTGCGGCGGGCCGGGGATCGAAGGTATCGGAATCGAACGTATCGGACATGGTGGACCTTGCTGTCGGGCGGAGCGGAGCGCGACCGATCCCCTCCCGGATCCTCTACCGGATTCCTGCGCCCGGATGCGCCTGTTTCCTCAGCGCGCCCTGTCCGGAGAAGGCTCGGCCCGCAGGAAATCGAAGTCGCAGCCTTCGTCCGCCTGCAGCACCGTCTCGTAGAACAGGTGCAAGTAGCCGCGCCTGGCCCAATCCGGTCTGACGGGCGGTCCGAGTGCGATCCGCCGCCGCTCCAGCTCCGCATCGTCGACCAGCACGTCGATGCGCCGGCCCGCGGTGTCGAGGCGGATGAGGTCGCCGGTCCGGACGAGGCCGAGGGGGCCGCCAACGGCCGATTCCGGCGTGATGTGGAGGACGATGGTGCCGAAGGCGGTTCCGCTCATGCGCGCATCGGAGATCCGCACCATGTCCTTGATCCCGCGCGCCAGGATCTGTTTCGGAATCGGCAGGTAGCCCGCCTCGGGCATGCCGGGGGCGCCCTTCGGTCCGCCGTTCTGGAGGACGAGAACGTCGTCCGGTCCGACGTCGAGGTCGGGATCGTCGATCCGGATGGTCATGTCGGCGATCGAGGTGAACACCACCGCCCGGCCGGTGTGCTGAAGCAGGGCGGGGCTTGCGGCGCTGTGCTTGATCAGGGCGCCGCGTGGGGCGAGATTGCCGCGCAGGACCGCCATGGCGCCGACCGGCTTGATCGGGTCTCCGGCGGAGCGGATCACGGTCTGGCCCGGCACGTCCTCGGCCTGCGCCACCACGTCCCGCAAGGTGCCGCCCGCCACGGTGCGGGCGTCGCGATCGATCAGCGATCCCAGGTTCCGGAGCAGGGTCGGCAGGCCGCCCGCATGGTGGAAATGCTCCATGTAGTGCTGGCCCGAGGGCTTGAGGTCGACCAGCACGGGCACGGCCCGGCCGATTGCGTCGAAGGCGTCGAGATCGATGCCGTGCGGCGTCCGATTGGCGATGGCGGTCAGGTGGATCAGGCCGTTGGTCGACCCGCCGATCGCCTGCATCACCACCTGGGCGTTGCGGAAGGCGGCCGGTGTCAGGAGTTCGCTCGGCCGCGGGCCGCCCGAGACCGCCATCTCGGCGGCGCGGCGACCGCTCGCCTCGGCGATGCGGATGCGCTCGGCATGGGGCGCCGGCACGGTGGCGCTCATCGGCAGCGACAGGCCGAGCGCTTCCGTGACGCAGGCCATGGTGCTGGCCGTGCCCATCACCATGCAGGTGCCGACGGAGGGGGCGAGGCGGCTGTTGACCCGCTCGATCTCCTCGGCGTCGATCGCGCCGGCCCGATGAGCGCTCCAGAGCCGGCGGCAATCGGTGCAGGCGCCCAGCACCTCGCCCTTGTGGTGGCCCACCACCATCGGGCCGACCGGGATGACCACGGTGGGCAGGTCGACGCTCGCCGCCGCCATGATCTGCGCCGGCAGAGTCTTGTCGCAGCCGCCGATGACGAGGACCGCGTCCATCGGCTGGGCCTGCAGCATCTCCTCGGTGTCCATGGCCATCAGGTTGCGCAGGACCATCGAGGTCGGGTGGGCGAAGCTCTCGTGGATCGAGATCGTCGGGAACACCATCGGCAGGCCGCCGGCCAGCATCACCCCGCGCTTGGCCGCCTCGATCAGGGCGGGGGCGTTGCCGTGGCAGGGGTTGTAGTCGCTCGCCGTGTTGGTGATGCCGACGATGGGCCGGTCGAGGGCATCGTCCGAGTAGCCCGCCGCCTTGATGAAGGCCTTGCGCAGGAACAGGGAGAAGCCCGCGTCGCCGTAGCTGGTGAGGCCCTTGCGCAGACCTTTGCTCATGATGCGTGTCCCGTTCCGGATGTCAGGGCGCCACGCGGGCGCGCGGGTCGACGCGGGCGATGCGCGACAGAAGGTAGTCGACCTCCGCCCTACCCTGCGCCGACAGGCTCGCGGCCGGCTTGCGCTGGGCGTCCGAGGCGAAGATGCCGCGCTTCTGGAAAACGTACTTGCGCACCGCGAGGCCCAGGGGACCCTGCTGCTGTTCGTATCGCAGATACGGCAGGTGTGCGTCGAAGAGGTCGTGCGCCGCATCGCGCGCGCCGGCCTTCGACAGCCGCACGACGTCGACCAGCATCTCCGGGAAGGCGTAGCCGGTGTTGGCGCCGTCCGCGCCGCGCTCCATCTCGAAGTCGAGGAACAGGCCGCCATTGCCGGTGAGGATCGCGATGTGGCGCATCGAACCGTCCTGCTCGAAGGCGCGCAGCGCCGTGATCTTGTCGAGCCCCGGCCAATCCTCGTGCTTGAGCATGACGCAGGACGGATTCTCGGTGACGATCCGGCGGATGACCGCGGGGGTCATCACCACCGAGAAGGTCAGCGGGTAATCCTGGATCACGAAGGGCACGTCGGCGCCGATCGCCTCGGCGGCGTTGCGGTAATAGGCCACCACCTGATCGTCGGTGCGCAGGGTGTTGGGCGGCCCGATCATGACGCCGGCCGCACCCAGATCCATCACCTCGCGGGCGAGCGACCGCATGGCGGCGAAACCGGGTGCCGAAACACCGACGAGGACGGGGATATCCAGGCGCCCGACGACCCGCTTGGCGATGGCGACCGCCTCGGCATGGTCGAGCTTCGGCGCTTCGCCGAGCTGGCCCAGGATGGTGACGCCATCGACGCCCGCGCCCGAGAAGACCCCGCACATCCGGTCGAGGGAGGCCTCGTCGACCCGGCCGTCGGGATGGAAGGGGGTCGGGGCGATGGGGATCACCCCCTTGATCGCGCTGGTCAGAGCCATGGTGTCCTCCTTGGGGGTCGGCGGGGCCGAGGAACGGGCAAGTGACGAGGAAGTGGCAGGGGATCGTCGGGGGATCGTCGGCGCTGCCGGGGTGACGAGGTCGGACCGCGGCCGGCCGCGGATCGGGCGGTCCGCGCGAGGCTTCAGGAGCCCTCCCCCGCCACCTCGATGCGGGCCTTGAGGATCTCGATGAGCGACCGGTCGCGGCGCTCGGCCAGAGCCTCGAGCGAGCGGCCGGCGGCCTCGGTCTCGATCCCGTCCACGATCCGGTTCTTGACCGCCTCCGTCAGGCTCGGGGTGCCGAGGCTGGCCCAGCGCCGCTCCTGGCTCGGGCCGAGATGGTCGAGATAGTGGCGGATGCCGCCCGCCCCGCCGCCCAGGTGATAGGTCATGTGCGGGCCCATCGCGGCCCAGCGCAGGCCGGGACCGTTGCACAGGGCGGCATCGATGTCGGCGACGCTCGCCACGCCCTCGGCCACGAGGTTCACCGCCTCCCGGTACAGGGCCGAGGCGAGGCGGTTGGCGATGTGGCCCGGCATCTCGCGGTCGAGGATCACGGGCCGGCGCCCGAGGCGGGCATAGAAGGCCGCGGCCCGCGCCGCCACCGCGGGCGTGCCGGCGACGATCTCCACCAGCGGCACGAGGTGGGGCGGGTGGAACGGATGCGCCACCAGGATCCGCTCCGGCCGGACGCAATCGGCCACGAGGGCGCTGCGCAGCATCGCCGAGGTGCTCGACGCCACGAGGATCGAGGGCGGCAGCAGGCGATCGACCTCCGCCAGCAGGGTGCGCTTCACCGCCTCGTTCTCCGGCGCGTTCTCCTGCACGTAGTCCGTGCCGGCGAGGGCGTCCTCCGGGCGGCCGTAGAATTGCAGCGCGCCCTGCCCGCGCAAGCCCAGCTCGGCCAGCTGCGCGCGCGCCGCCTCGATCGCCCGGCCGGCGCTCGCCTCGAATCCGGGCGCGGGATCGCAGGCCGCCACATCGAGGCCGTGAGCCAGGAACAGGGCGGCCCAGCTGGCACCCAGGGTGCCGCAGCCCAGCACGGTGACCCGGCCGATTTCATCCGTTTCAAGGCCCGCCAAAACTCTCCCTCCCGGCGCTTTACATTCGAATCCAGAATACGCTTAACTCAAGACTGTACCGACCGTTTTCTCGGCGGACAAAGCGGGCGCCACGACCCGCGACCGGAGGACACCGATGTTCAAGCGCCACGCGACGACGCGCGCAGCCCTGTTCGTTCTCGCGACCCTGGGGGCTCTCGGCAGCGCCCGGGCCGACGACGTGGTGCGCCTCGGCAACCTGAAGTTCGCCCATTACGGGGCGATCTCCTACATGAAGGAGATCGCTCCGAAATACGGCCTGAAGATCGACGAGAAGGTCTTCGCCAAGGGAGCCGACATCTACCCCGCCATGGCGGTGGATCAGATCGACATCTCGGCCTCGGGCGCCGACGGCGCGGTGGCGGCGCGCGGCAACGGCGTGAAGCTCTACGTGGTGGCGGGTTTCGCCAATGGCGGCGTCCGCATCCTGCGCCGGCCCGACCTCGACACGGTCAAGACCCTGAAGGACGTGAAGGGCCTCAAGGTCGCCACCGTGCGGGGCGGCACCCAGGACCTGATGCTGCTGGCCGAGCTCGACAAGCACGGGATGACCTGGTCCGAGCGGGCCGGCAAGGACGTGCAGCTGATCTATTTCAACAACTACGCCGACCTGAACCAGGCGCTCGCGCAGAAATACGTCGACGTGATCTGCCAGAGCGAGCCGCAATCGACCCAGGCCATCAGCGCGGGCTACGCCACCGAGGTGGTCAAGCCCTACGACACCCCCATCGGCGTGCCGGTGCGCCCGCTGGTGATGACCGAGAAGATGTACAACGAGCGGCCCGAGGTCGCCGCCAGGGTCCTCAAGCTATTCGTGGCCGCCACCAAGGCCTTCATCGACGATCCGGCGCTCGCCGAGAAGTACGTCCGTGAAACGGTGTTCAAGGGCCAGCTCTCGAGCCAGGATTTTCGCGATGGCATGGCCAACGCGAAGTACACCTACGACGTGCCGGCCGGGCACATGCAGACCACGACCGACTACATGATGAAGTACGGCCTCGGGAAGATGGTGAACCCGCCGAAATCCGACGCCGAGTGGGTGAAGACCGACCTCCTCGACAAGGCCAAGGCCGAGCTCAAGACGAACTGAGCGCGACCATGAACCGGTTTCGCGGCGCTCTCGTCCCCCTCGTCCTCCTCGTCCTGTGGGAGATCCTCAGCCGGGCCGGCGTGTTCTCCCCGATCGTCTTGCCGCCGCCGAGCGCGGTGGCGGTGAAGTGGTACCAGGGCCTCCTGCCCGGCCTGCCCTACGATCCGGCGACGGAGAGCTACGGGCAGTGGCTGGTCTCCGGCGAGATGCCGCACGACGCGGTGGCGAGCCTCGCGCGCGTCCTCATGGGCTTCTGCGTCGGCGCCGGGCTCGCGGTGCCGGTCGGGCTCATCCTCGGCACCAGCGACCGGCTCTATGGGCTGTTCAACCCGCTTCTCCAGATCCTGCGGCCGATTCCACCCATCGCCTACATCCCGCTGGCCATCGTGTGGTTCGGCCTCGGCAACCCGCCGGCTCTGTTCCTGATCGCGCTCGGGACCTTCTTCCCCGTGCTGGTCAACACCATCGCGGGCGTGCGGCAAGTGGATTCGATCTACATCCGCGCCGCCCGCAATCTCGGGGCGAAGCCCTGGACGATGTTCCGCCGGGTGATCCTGCCGGCGGCGAGCCCCTACGTGCTCGCAGGCATGCGTATCGGCATCGGCACCGCCTTCATCGTGGTCATCGTGGCCGAGATGATCGCGGTCTCGGACGGCCTCGGCTACCGCATCCTCGAGGCGCGCGAGTACATGTGGTCGGACAAGATCATCGGCGGCATGCTCACCATCGGCATCCTCGGCCTCATCATCGACGGGGCGATGTCGCGCCTCAACGACCACCTCCTGCGCTGGCATCGCGGCCTTGAACGCTGAACCGGGACGGCTGATCATGTCGGCGCAGATCGAGATCGCCCACGCCAGCAAGGTGTTCGGGACGGGCGCCGGCGCCGTGCCGGCGCTGGACGACATCACCGCGACGGTGCCGGAGGGGCAGTTCCTCTGCCTGCTCGGGCCGTCCGGCTGCGGCAAGTCCACCCTGCTCAACGCGGTGGCGGGCTTCATGCCCCTCAGCGCCGGGCAGATCCGCATGGGCGGGCGCCCGGTGACGGAGCCGGGCCCGGACCGGGGCATGGTCTTCCAGGAATATGCCCTGTTTCCCTGGATGAACGTGGAGGACAATGTCCGCTTCGGCCTCGACATCCAGGGCGTGCCGCGCGCCGACGCCACGGTGACGGTGGACCGCATCGTCGCCACCCTCGGCCTGTCGGATTTCCGCAAGCGCTACCCGAAGGACCTGTCCGGCGGCATGCGCCAGCGCGTGGCCATCGCCCGCATCCTGGCGCTGGACCCGCCCGTGATGCTGATGGACGAGCCGTTCGGGGCGCTGGACGCCCTGACCCGCCGCACCCTGCAGGACGAGCTGCTACGGATCTGGGCCGAGTCCCGCAAGACGGTGATCTTCGTCACCCACTCGATCGAGGAGGCGATCTATCTCGCCGATCGCATCCTGGTGATGACCTACCGGCCGGGCCGCATCAAGCGCGACCTCACGGTCGAGATCCCACGCCCGCGCGACACCGCCTCGGGCGAGTTCAACGCCCTCAAGCGGGAACTCGCCGGCCTGGTGATGGCCGAGCAGCAGCGCTTCACCAGCGCGGAGCTGCACGGGGCCGCGGTGGACTGAACCGCAACCCCCGCCGGTGGGACCCGGAACCGGGCTCGCCCGGTCGTCGCCCCGGCCTGATCAGGGCGGGATCCTGACGTTTCGATCCGCGTGTGATCCGCACCTCATCCGCGCGCCCGATGGGCCCGGCGCCTCGGCGCACCGCGACCTTTCGAATGTCTGTCGGCCGACCCTCAGCGTCCCGTCCTTTCTTATGATAATCGTATTTCACTTGGAGATCTGATCAGATAAAAACCGCGAGGTAATCCTCTGCCAAGTGATTAAAATGCAGTCTAGTTTTTCTCGATCCCTGATGTGGTCGCCCACCATCGCCTTGTCATGGTTCTGGGGATTGGGGTTCTTCTATACTATTCATGTGACCCTGACCAATGGATGGCTTGGGTTCCTTGCGTTTGCACTGCCTAATGCGGGAGGGCTTTGCCTATTCGGGTGGATGCTCGGAGCGCCTCAGAGAAATCCCGCCAAGATCCTGGCCGATGTCGGGTCGCGATACGCGCTCCTGTTCCAATTGTGCCAACTGTTTGCCTTCGCCATCACAGTGTTCGGTTTCGCGTATTACGCGTGGATTCCGCTGTTCGGCACGCAGGCCGAACTCGGACTCTCCGTTCTGATCCTGGCCGCCTGCTCGATCGGACACGCGCTTCCGTTGCGGAGGCTCAAGACACTCCACGCGGCTTATCTGGTCATCGGGCTGATCGCCGCCGGCGTAGCCCTCGTGCGCTTCTGGCCGGCCTCGCAGGCCGCCAGCCTCCCGCTGTTCGCCCTCGACGATCGCTTCACCGGTCTCGTCATCCCGACCCTCGTGGGTTTCCTGCTCGGACCGTGGATGGACGTGCAGCACTGGCAGCGGGCGGTGGAGATCCGGCGCGAAGGCGCGTCGATCCGGCTGGCCTACGGCGTCGGCGCGATCCTGTTCTTCGGTCTTCTGTCGATGAACGCCCTGCTGGCGGCGGCGGCGGGGTCGGCCGGCAGCATCGTGTCGGCCGACGGGATCACCGGATTGCAGCCGGCGGTCGCCCTCGCGATCGCTCGCGGCCACCTCGACGGAGTGGTCCTGCCCTTCGTGGTGTGGACCGTCATCGCGGCGGCCTCGACCTTCGACAGCTTCTACGGCGCGACGCGCTGGTTCATGACGGCGGTCACGGCGCGGAGTTCCTCCCCGCTGCTCGCCTTCATCCCGGCGGGCCTCATCGCCTCCCCGGTCTGGATCGTGTTCGCCGCGCTGGCGCTCGCCTTCGCGATGATCGCCGCCAACCTGTCGATGATGTACCTGATGCTCCCCTTCGCTACGCTCTTGGTCGGCGCTGCGGGCAGCCTCGTCGGCGAGACCCTCGGTGCCAGACGGCCCTACGATCCGGTGCTGAGCTACATGATCGGCCTGACCGCGGCGCTGATCTTCCTCGCGGGCTACGTCACGCCCGTTCCGGCCTTCCTGGCGATCGCGCCGCTGATCGGCCTGATCGGCGCGCTGCCGGCAATCCTGGATCTCTTCGGCTGGACCGCGCCCCAGCCCGTCGCCTCGGCGACCGACCCGAACGCCGTCCCGCAGGCGCCCGCCCCGATCGCCGCCCCCGTGGTGACGATGGCGCGCGAGGACGCGGTCATGTCGCACGGGTTCGACGGGCAATGGTTCGTGATGCGGATGATCCCAACCTACGACGACACCAATTCGGTCGGGAACGTCTATTTCGCCAACTACGTCCGCTGGGTCGGCAAGACGCGCGAGCTGTTCTTCAACATCTGCATGCCGCGGTTCGATCTGAAGACGACGAGCTTCTACGTCCTGACCAAGTCCTTCACCCACGATTTCCGGCGCGAGGCCGCGGAGTTCGAGCCCATCGTCGTCCGGCTGCGGATCGCCAACCACAATCGCAAGTTCGTCACTCTCGCCCACGAGATCCACAGCGAGCGGCACGGCCTTCTCGGCCGGGGCGAGCAGTCGCTGATGTTCGTGGACACGCAGCTGTTCCGGCCCCTGGATATCCCCCGCTCGATCGTCGAGGGCTTCCTGCCCTACTGGCCGAAATCCTCGCCCCACACGGTCCAGCCGCAGCAGGCCGCGGAGAGTGCGGCGATCGGGGGACGCTGAGCCGGGATCAGGCCGCGTGAGGCTGCCTCGGGCGGATCACCCGCAGCGCCGCCAGTGCCGCGGCCTCCTTCAGGGGCAGGGGCTTGCTGAACAGGTAGCCCTGGAGTTCGTGGCAGCCCTGCTGGGCCAGGCACAGGCGCTGCGCCTCGGTCTCCACGCCCTCGGCGGTGATCGTCATGTCGAGGCTCATCGCCAGGTCGACGATGGCCCGCACGATCGCGGCGCCGCTCTTCTCGTGCGGCAGGTCGCGCACGAAGCTTTGGTCGATCTTGATCTTGTCGAAGGCGATGCGGCGCAGGTAGCTCAGGCTCGAATAGCCCGTCCCGAAATCATCCAGCGAGAGCCGGACGTTCATCTCGCGCAGCTTGATCAAGGTGGTGTGGACGGCCGGCGTCGCCTCGAGGAACACCGATTCCGTCACCTCGAGTTCGAGGCAGCCGGCCGGAAGGCCGCTATCCCGCAGGGCCGAGCGCACGATCAGGGTCAGGTCGGAGTGGCGGAACTGGATCGGCGACAGGTTGACGGCGATGTGGAGGCCCCGCGGCCAGCTCGCGGCGATCCGGCAGGCCTCCCGGATGATCCATTCCCCGATCGGGATGATCATGCCGGTCTCCTCCGCCAGGGGGATGAACTCGGCCGGGGAGACGAAGCCGCGGACCTGGTGCTTCCAGCGCAGCAGCGCCTCGAAGCCGTGGATCCGGCCGTCCGCCGCACTGACGATGGGCTGGAAATAGAGGACGAACTCGTCGCGATCGAGCGCGCCGCGCAGATCCGCCGTCAGGGCGCGCCGGGCCTCGATGCGCTCGTCCATCTCGGCTTCGTAGAAGCGGTAGCCGTTGCGGCCCTCGTTCTTCATCCGGTAGAGCGCCAGGTCGGCGCGGTGCATGATCTCGCGGCGCCCATCCTTCGGGGCGACCGCGATGCCGATGCTGATGCCCACGCTGACGCAGATGCCCTCGATGTGGAACGGCAGGGCGATGGCCTCGACGATCCCGCTCGCCAGGGCCTCGAGGGCGTAGTCGTCGCGCAGGTGCGACCCCGTCGCCAGGATCGCGAACTCGTCTCCGGCCAGGCGCGCGAGGAGCACGTCGGGCGCGGCCCGGCGCAGCCGCTCGGCCATGGCGCGCAGCAGCGCGTCTCCGGTGGCGTGGCCGAAGGTATCGTTCACGCTCTTGAACTCGTCGAGATCGAGGGCCAGCACGGCGAACCGGTCGGCCTCCCCGAGGTCCGCGAGAAGGCTGTCGAGCTGCTGCTGGAACAGGACGCGGTTGGGGAGGTCGGTGAGGGAATCGTGCAGAGCCAGGTACGACAGCCGCTCCTCGGAGCGCCGCTTCTCGGTGACGTCTGAGCCGACGCCGCGGAAGCCCGCGAACTCGCCCTTCCGGCTGAAGGTCGGCTTGCCGCTCAAGGACCAGGTGCGCGCCTCGCCGGCGATGTCGATGGGGAGCAGGATGTTCCGGAACGCGCGGCGCTCCTCGATATGCTTCCACAGGCTCGCGCTCGGATGCCCGAACGGCGCGGCAAGCGAGGGCAGGAGCAGCCGTTCGAGCGGAAGGCCCTGGAGCTGGCGCTCGGAGGAGCCCGCGACCTCGATCAGGCGCGGGGACACGTATTGCAGGCGCAGGTCGGAATTGGTCTCCCAGAGCCAGTCGCTGGCGCTTTCCTCGAACTCGTTGAGCAGCAGGTGGGTGAATTCCTGCTGCCGTTCGAGATCGGCCTGCGCGATCACCCGCATCGTCACGAGACGGCTCAGGTGGATGATCGTCAGGCAGACGAACGCGGCATAGAAGGTGAGGAGAAGGCCGACATAGATGTAGAACTGCTCGCCCGTCATCACGAGGGCGACGAACGAACCGACGATGATCGGGCCGGAATACGCGATGGCGGCGCGGGGCAGGACCGCCGCGCTCATGCCGGTGGCGATGAGGCCGGCGCAGCTCGCCGCGATCAGCAGACGGCCATCCGCGTCGGCCTTGCCGAACAGCATGACGGGGATCGAAGCCAGGAGGCACCCGTAGAGAAAGGCCGCGAGCGTCACCCGGCGGACGAAGCGCAGATTCACCTCGGTCGGCTTGGCGCGCGAGCGCCAGCGCCAGCACTGCTCCAGCGCGCCGACGGCCAGCGGGAGGATGAAGGCTTCGAGCAGGGCCAGATAGGTCCGCTCAGGCGAGTTCCAGTAAAGGTACACGATGACCTGCACGACGCTGAGGCTGACCAGCACCGTGAAGGGCACGAGGCGCAGGGCCACATCGATCTGCTCGAGACGAACGCGATCGCGCAGACTGGAATCCAGGGGTCCGCCCCGCCGATCCGTGTCGACCAGGAATGAAATCAACATCTCGAACGACACCGACGTCCCTTGCTGAGCGTCTGTAGACCTGGAACTAAAGGTGGAAACTCTTAATATGCCCTGTAGCCGGGATTCTTCGACGATGGGCGAAACAGAAGGTTAACATAAAAATAATATCCTTCGGTGAACCATGCTATGATCCTCAAGTGTATTTTGAATATCGGAAATCGACGCAAATGGCGTGATCTTCCCGCATGATCGTTGGCTCCGGGCGGGCCGGACCATCCGGCCGTCGGGATACGGATCGCCCGACCCGTCATGTCTCCGATCCTCCTTGGTCGCCCCTCCGTGATCCCGCGCTCCGGAACGGGTCTAGATGCGCCCCGACGATCCCCGCACGACGAGGCGGCCGCTCAGGGTGACCTTGCGCACCGCTTCCGCCGGCGCCTTCAGCCGGTCGAACAGCAGCGCCATCGCCTGGGCGCCGATCTGCGCGACGGGCTGCTCGATCACCGTGAGTCCGGGCTCCACGAGGTCGGTCCAGGGGTCGTTGTCGAAGCCGGCGAGGCCGAGCCGGTCCGGCACCGCCAGGGCGAGCGCGCGCGCGGCCCGCACTGCTCCCATCAGCATCAGGCCGTTCGACAGGATCAGCGCATCGGGGCGGTCCGGCTCGGTCAGCCAGCGGGTCAGCGTGGCTTCGGCCGCCTCCGCCGTGGGCGGCGCGACGCGGGTCAGGGGCTCGGCGCCGAGGCGCCGGATCGCCACCTCGTAGCCGGCCTGCCGCTCCTGCGCCGTGGAGCTCGTCGAGCCGAACAGGCCGCCGATCCGGCGATAGCCCCGGGCTCGAAGATGATCGACCAGGGTGCCGGTCGCGGCCGCGTTGTCGAGCACCACGCTGTCATAGGTGCCCGCGGGGCCGGTCCGGTCGATGAACACCACCGGCACGTCCAGGCTGTCGGCCTTGAGCGACTCGGCGGTGACGCGGGTGGGCGCGAAGATCACGCCGGTGACCCGCTCCTCCTCCATCAGGCGCAGGTACAGACGCTCGCGCTCGGGGTCCTCGTCGGTGTTGCACAGGATCACCCGCATGCCGGCGGCGTAGGCGGCATCCTCGACCGCACGGCTCACGGCCGTGAAGAAGGGATTGCGGATGTCGGCGACAATCAACCCGATGGTCTGCGTTGATTGTGAGCGCAGGCGCCGGGCCGAGAGGTTCGGGCGGTATCCGGTGGCTCGAACCGCGGCTTCGACTTGCTGGCGCAGGACGTCGCTGACCGGTCCCCGCCCCAGAGCCCGGGAGACCGTCGCCGTCGAGACGCCGGCCGCGCGCGCCACGTCGCGAATACTGGCACTCATCGGGAAGAGAACGTTTTCAGCGTCATAGCGCCGTTCTGGCACCGAGATCCGTGATCGACAAGGGTCCGGTTTGCATTATTGCGCCGAATTCCGTTGACAGAATTTGTGAAAACGTTTTCATACAGCCAACAACTGCACCGGCAACGATGTTCACGGGAGGAGCACGCCATGCTCGCGCCGACGCCGACCCTTTCTCCGCGCCTGCTGATTCAGCTGGGTGCCGCGCCGGCCACCAAGGAAGCGGCGATCCGGGCTGCGGCCCAGCTCCTCATCGCATCCGGCTGCATCGAGGCGCCCTACGAAGCCAGCATGCTGCGGCGCGAGGGCGTGGCGAACACCTATCTGGGCCACGGCGTGGTCATCCCGCACGGCATGGTCGACGACCGTCACCACGTCCGCGACAGCGGGCTGGCGGTCCTGCAGGTTCCGGGCGGCATCGCGTGGCACGGCGGCCAGGTCGCCCACCTCGTGGTCGCCATCGCGGCCCAGTCGGACACCCACATCACCATCCTGCGTCGCCTGACCCGGCTGATCCAGGACGAGGCGCGCCTCGCCGCCCTGCGCACCACCACCCGCAAGGAGGAGATCGTCGCGGCCCTCACCGAAGATGCGCCTGCGCCCGGTGCGGCCGGCCCGGCGGGCGACCTCAGGCAGCGCTTCGACTGGACCGTCGATTATCCCACCGGGCTCCATGCCCGCCCGGCCGCCCATTGGGTCGAGACGGCCCGCGCCTGCCCCGCCCGGATCCAGGTGCGCCACGGCGCCGAAGTCGCCGACGCCAAGAACCTGATCGCCCTGCTCCAGCTCGGCCTGCGCTGCGGCGACGCGGTGACGATCTCGTCGGAGGGGGACGACGAAGCCGGCGCCCTCGCCCGGATCTGCGCGGCGGTGACGGGCCTGAGCGCCGGGGAAAAGGCCGCCGCGCGGGCCGCCGCGGAAGCCGCCGCTCGTGCGGCCGGCCCGGTGGCCGGCTGGAACCCCGCCGACGCGCCGCGCGTGCTGGCCGGCATCGGCGCGAGCCCCGGTCTCACCATCGCGCCCATCCATGTGCTGAGCCAGGCGGAGGTCACGGTCCCGGACGTGCCCGAGCCCCTGACCTCCGGCGGCGACCGCCTGCACGCGGCCCTCGCCGCCACCGAGGGTCAGCTCCGGGCACTGGCCGACGACACCGAGCGCCGCCTCGGCAAGGCCGATGCCGGCATCTTTCGGGCGCAAGGCGAGCTCATCGCCGACACGGACCTGATCACCCTGGCCTGCCAGCTGATGGTGGAGGGCCACGGGGTCGCGTTCGCCTGGAACCAGGCGGTGGAGCGGATGGCCGGCCGGCTCTCGGCCCTGGGCAATCCCGTGCTCGCCGCCCGTGCGGCGGACCTGCGCGACGTCGGCCGGCGGGTGCTGGCGCAGATCGATCCGTCGCTCAGGAGCCGCCACGACCTGCCGGACGCGCCCTGCATCCTCATCGCCCCCGATCTCGCCCCGTCCGACACCGCCGGGCTCGACCCGTCCCGGGTCATCGGCCTCGCCACCGCCCAGGGCGGCC
Organism: Methylobacterium sp. 37f; assembly: GCF_023093475.1. NCBI lineage: Bacteria > Pseudomonadati > Pseudomonadota > Alphaproteobacteria > Hyphomicrobiales > Methylobacteriaceae > Methylobacterium > Methylobacterium sp. 37f. The sequence continues at coordinate 21,574 of NZ_JAGHKN010000028.1, read as the reverse complement.
CGACCTCGCACACCGCGATCCTGGCCCGCACCCTGGGGATTCCCGCCATGGTGGCGGGCGGCCCCACCCTGCTCGCCCTGAAGAACCACACCCCCGCGATCCTCGACGGCGGCACCGGCCGGCTCTACCTCGACCCGAGCGCGGCCGACCTCGCCTCGGCCCGGGCCTGGGGTGCGCGCCAGCGCGCCAGGGCCGAGGCGGAGGCCCGCGAGCGGTCCCTGCCCGCGCGCACCCGCGACGGGCACACGGTCGCCATCGGGGCCAACGTCAACAATCCCGAACAGGTGCCCCTCGCCCTCGACCAGGGCGCCGAGGGCGTGGGCCTGATGCGCACCGAGTTCCTGTTTTTGGAGCGCGGCGACACGCCGACCGAGGACGATCAGTACGCCACCTATCGGGCGATGCTGGACGCCCTCGCCGGCCGGCCGCTGATCGTGCGCACCCTCGATATCGGCGGCGACAAGCAGGTGGCTCACCTGCACCTGCCGCGGGAGGAGAACCCGTTTCTCGGCGTGCGCGGCGCCCGGCTGCTCCTGCGCCGGCCCGACCTGATGGAGCCGCAGCTGCGCGCCCTGTACCGGGCGGCCCGAGACGGCATTCTGGCCGGTGCGCCCACCGGCAGGGAGGCCCCGCTCTCCATCATGTTCCCGATGATCACCTCGGTGCCGGAGGTGCTCGCGCTCCGCGCCCACTGCGCGCGCATCCGGGCCGAACTCGAGGCGCCGGCCTTGCCGCTCGGCATCATGATCGAGGTGCCGGCCGCCGCGATCCAGGCCGACGCCCTCGCACGGCACTGCGACTTCTTCTCGATCGGCACCAACGACCTGACGCAGTACGCCCTGGCCATCGACCGCCAGAACACCGAGCTCGCGCCGGAGGCCGATTCCCTGCATCCGGCGGTGCTGCGCCTGATCCACATGACCTGCGCGGGCGCGGCCCGGCACGGGCGCTGGGTCGGCGTCTGCGGGGGCATCGCCGGCGATCCGTTCGGCGCCGGCCTGCTCGCCGGCCTCGGCGTCCACGAGCTGTCGATGACCCCGCGCGACGTGGCCGCCGTGAAGGCCCGGCTGCGGGTGAGCGAGATCGGCGCCCTGCGGGCGCTGGCCGCCCGGGCCTGCGCCCAGGAGGACGCGGCCGCGGTCCGAGCCCTGGCTGCGCCCGACGAGGGAGAGCCCGCATGAGCCGCGTCGTCACCCTCACCCTCAACCCGGCCCTCGACAGGTCCGTGACCCTCGACGCCCTGCGGCCCGGGCACGTCCATCGGGCGCGCGGCACGCGCTCGGATGCGGGCGGAAAGGGCGTCAACGTCGCCGCCTGCCTCGCCGATTGGGGCGTGCCGGTGGCCGCCGCCGGAATCCTCGGCCAGGACAACGCCGCGCCGTTCCAGGCCCTGCTGGCGGCCAAGGGCATCGAGGATCGCTTCGTGCGCATCCCGGGCGAGACCCGGACCAACCTGAAGCTGTTCGACGCGGAGACCGGCGACACCACGGACCTCAACCTGCCGGGGCTCGCCGTCGATTCCGCCACCCTCGACCTCGTCCGGGCGCTGCTGCGCCGGGATGTGACATCCGATGCCCTGGTGGTGCTGGCCGGCAGCCTGCCGGGCGGCGTCGTGCCCGGGATCTACGCGGAGATCGCCGCCGAGCTGCGGCCGCGCGGCGCCCGCCTCGTCCTCGACGCGTCCGGCCCCGCCCTGGCGGCGGCCCTGGCGGCCCCGGCCGAAGCCCTGCCTTTCGCGGTCAAGCCCAACCGGCACGAACTCGAGGATTGGGTCGGGCGGCCGCTACCGACCCTGGCCGATGTGGTCGGGGCGGCCCGCGATCTGGTGGCGCGCGGCATCCCCCTGGTGGTGGTCTCGTTGGGGGCCGAGGGCGCGCTGTTCGCGGCGGCCGACGGCATGGTCCACGCCCATCCCCCGCCGACCCGGGTGACCAGCACGGTGGGGGCGGGCGACGCCCTCGTGGCCGGCCTCGTCGCCGGCCTCCATGCGGGCCTCGACCGGGTCGCGACCGCGCGCCTCGCCATGGCCTTCGCGGCCGGCAAGCTCGGCCTGGCCGGCGCCAACCTGCCCGCCCGCGAGACCGTCCTGGCGATCGCCAGGACGGTGCGGGTCGAATCGCTCGACGTCCCGGTCTGAAACCTCGGACTCCGGACCATGACACCGACGCACCCGCACAGCGGCGCGCGACGCAACGGGAGGAAGCCATGACGCAGGTGCTCGCAGTGGTGGGAGGTGGGGATCTCGGCCTGCACGCGGTGCTGGCCGGAGAGGCCCTGCGCAAGGCGGCCGGCCGGCGCAACCAGCCCCTCGACCTCGAGTTGCGCGGCAAGGGCGTCTCCGGCAACGCCCTGAGCGCCGACGCGATCGCGGGCGCCGACGCCGTCCTGCTGGTGGGCGACGGCGACCTCGACGAAGGCCGCTTCGGCGCCATGCGCCGCGCCCGGATTCGCATCGAGGACGTGCTCACCGACGCCCATGCGGTGCTCGACCGCTTCCTCGCCGGGTCGGGCGAGGCGGGTCCGCCGAAGGACGTGGCGCCGAAGGGGCGCCGGCGGATCGTCGCCATCACCTCCTGCCCCACCGGCATCGCCCATACCTTCATGGCCGCAGAGGGCATCCAGGCGGCGGCTCAGGCGCTCGGCCACAACGTTCGGGTCGAGACGCAAGGGTCGGTCGGCGCTCGCGACGCCCTCACGGCTGCCGAGATCGCCGCGGCCGATATCGTTCTGATCGCCGCCGACACCGGTGTCGACCGGAGTCGGTTCGCCGGCAAGAGGCTCTACGCCACCAACACCAAGGCGGCGATCCGCGACGGCAAGGGACTGCTCGCGACGGCGCTCGCCGAGGCGCAGCGCCAGCCCGATGCCGGAACCGCTGCCGAGGCCGGCGGGTCGGCCCGGCCGGAACCGGAGGAGAAGAAGGCCGGGGCCTACAAGCACCTGATGACCGGTGTCTCGTTCATGCTGCCCTTCGTGGTGGCGGGCGGCCTGCTGATCGCCCTGGCCTTCGCCTTCGGCGGCATCGACGCGATGAAACCCGACCACGCCGGCAGCCTCGGCTTCGCCCTGGGCGATATCGGCGCCAAGGCGGCCTTCGCGCTGATCGTGCCGGTGCTGGCCGGCTACATCGCGTTCTCCATCGCGGACCGGCCCGGCATCGCGCCGGGCATGATCGGCGGCATGCTCGCCGCCAACCTGCAGGCCGGCTTCCTCGGCGGCATCGCGGCGGGCTTCATCGCCGGGACCACCACCGCCTTCCTCAACCGGCACATCCGCCTGCACAGGAACCTGGAGGGCCTGAAGCCCGTCCTGATCCTGCCGCTGCTGGCCACCACCGTCACCGGCCTGCTGATGATCTACGTCGTCGGCGTACCGGTGGCGGCGATCCTGGCGGCCCTCACCGACTGGCTGAGAAGCATGCAGGGGGCGAGCGCCCTGGTGCTCGGCCTGGTGCTCGGCGGGATGATGGCGGTGGATATGGGCGGCCCGGTCAACAAGGCCGCCTATGCCTCGGCCGCCGCCCTGATCGCATCGGGCATCACCGCGCCCATGGCCGCCGTGATGATCGGCGGCATGACGCCCCCGCTCGGAATCGCGCTCGCCACCCGGCTGTTCCCCGGCCGCTTCACCAAGGCCGAGCGCGAAGCCGGCGGCGCGGCGGCTGTGCTCGGAGCGGCCTTCATCACCGAGGGCGCGATCCCATTCGCCGCGGCGGACCCCCTTCGGGTGATTCCCTCCATGGTGGTGGGATCGGCGCTCGCCGGTGCCATCGCGATGAGCCTCGGGGTCGAGCTGAAGGTGCCGCATGGCGGCCTCTTCGTCCTGCCGATTCCCAACGCGGTGACCAACGTCCCCGGCGCGCTGATCGCCCTGGTGGTCGGAACCCTCGTCACCGGTCTGCTCGTCGGCCTGCTCAAGAAGCGCGCCGCCTGAGGCCGCCGGCGGCCCCGCACGGGGACCGGCGGCCAGCACCCTACCCGGCATCAAGACCGGCCACGCAAACACCACGCGATCGAAGGGGACACTGGATGAGCAAGGGATTGAGGGCTGCTGTCGTAAGCCTGGGCTTGATGACGCTGGGATCGGAGGCGCGGGCGCAGACGGTGGAAGCTGTCGGGATCGGCGTGGCGGAGACGGTCCGGCGGCAGGTCCTGCGCCGCCCGCGGCGCCTGCCGCCCCGTCCGGGCGGCCAGGGCATCGCGGGGGCCCAGAGCGCGGCCGCTGCAGCGGACGCCCTGGGCCAGAGCGCGACGCCCCCCACCCTGCCCACGGGCGTGTTCGACCTCGGCCACGGCCTGACGCTCAGCGCCAACTACACCGGTCAGGCCGCCGCCAACCCGATCGGCGGCATCCGCCAGGGCGGTGCCTATGCCGGGCAGCTGTTCTTCGGCATCGACGCCGACCTGAACCGCCTCGCCGGCATCCGTGGCGGCGCCTTCCACATCGCCGTCACCAACCGCCACGGCGACAATCTCGCCGGCGACTTCATCGGCAACAACACCTCGGTGCAGGAGATCTACGGTGGCGGCCAGACCACCCGGCTCACCCTGCTCAGCTACGAGCAGAAGCTCTTCGACGATCGGCTCGTGATCGAGTTCGGCCGCCTGGTGGCCAACATCGCCTTCCTGAACTCACCGATCTACTGCAACTTCCAGTCGAATTCCGCCTGCGGTAACCCGACCTTCGTGTTCAAGACCTCGAACTTCACCTTCTGGCCGGTCTCCAGCTGGGGCGCCCACGCCAAGGCTTGGCTCACCGACCGGGTCTTCGTCCATGCCGGCGTCTACGAGGTCAATCCCCGCCATCAGCAGCCCGGCGACAATGGCCTCGACCTCTCGACCCGCGGCGCCACCGGGGCGATCCTGCCGGTCGAGCTCGGCTATTCCACCACCTTCGCCAACGACCCCCTGCCGCGCAACTACGGCATCGGCGGCTGGTACGACGCCTCCGACTATGCCGACCCGGTGCGCGACATCACCGGCCAGCGCGCGGTCCTGACGGGGCTCGCCCCGGCCAGCCGCTTCGGGCGCTCGGGCGTCTATGCCCGCTTCGACCAGATGGTCTGGCGTCCCGATCCCAGCGCCATCCAGGGCTTGACCCTGTTCGGCGTCGCCATGGCGGGCACCTCCGGACGCCTCGTCGAGGATTACTTCCTGGAGATCGGCGCTCTCCAGACCGGCACCTTCGCGGGCCGCCCCTTGGATACCCTGGGCTTCGTCATCAACACCCAGCGCTTCTCGCCCCTGGCCCTCTCCAACATCACGGCCGCGCAGAACGCCCTCGGCCTCGACCGGTCGATTCCCCGACAGCAGATCATGATGGAGCTCAACTACGGCATCCAGGTCACCCCGGCGATCCGCCTGACCCCGAACCTTCAGTACATCATCAACCCGGACCAGACCCGCTTCCCGGCCTACACCCGGAACATCCCCGACGCCCTCGTGGTCGGCGCCAAGCTGTCGGTCGATCTCTTCACCCTCGCGGGGCTGGCGCCGGGACCGGTGTCGAACTGAGGGCGCCTGCCTCCGGCCTCGCCGCGAGGATCGATCGGCTGCCGGTTTCACCCACACCCGGTCCGGGTGCGATAATGAGACCGGCGATGTCCGAGGCCGCGCGGCAGCTTCGAACGCGCGTTGTGGCCGCGGATCGCCGCGACAGGCTCACTCCGCAGACCCTTCCCACGCTCAGGCTCGACGTTTCGGTTCGAACGAAAAAGCGTTGTTCTCGTCGGCGAGCACCTGCCGTCACCGCTGGAACGAGGTCGTGTGGTCTGGGCTGGGCTCGCCTGCAATGATCAGCGCAGCGAGCGTGAGTCGGACAATCCTGCATCGTCCGCCACGACGCGATGGGCATCCTCGCCGTCCGGGACCCCTACCAGCCAGCTGGCGGCGGCGTACGGCCGGAGGCCGGCAGCGCGTCGGTCAGGAAGCGCGCGCGATCCGAGCCCCCCGAGGCCGTCGGCCGGGGAACCACGGATACGGTCTGCGCGGCCGGAGCCGGAGCGGGCTGCGCGAGGTAGGACTGGCCTGCCGGGGCCGGTGGCAGCGTCACCAGAGTGCGACTGCTGTTGACTGCAACCGAGGGCGGGCCCGGAACTGGGGTCGGCGCAGCGATGGCAGGGGCGACCGGGGCCAGGGTGGCCACGGGCTCGGCGGCCAAGGGCTCGGCGGCCGGTCTCGGCCGTACGATCCGGGGACGCGTGGCACGGGCCACAGCTTCGGTGGACACCCCAAGGCGGATGCGCGTGAGGTCGGCCAGGAGCGTCTCGGCGGCCATCGGCCTGCGGCCGCAATGCTGCACGCGGAGCGAGACCGCGACCGGCCCGCGCAGGGCGGCACGGCCGAGTTCTACCCGCTGAAGGTCGTCGATCCACTGCCAAGCATAGGCGCAGCGTTGGCTCACGGCGACCCCGATGGGTCCGTAGGCGTTGCGCATGGGCTGGCGGACGATGCGGTAGGAGGACCCGTCTTCCAGACTTCCGAGTTCGGCCGCGATTCCGGCGCGGCTTGGCTTGGCCATGGCCGGATCGTCCCACACCCGGCCCGACGCGATGGTGAGATCCACCCGGCCGCGGGATTGTCCGTACACGATGCGCTGCCGCAGGCTCGCGCTCGAGCGCGTCTCCTCGACGGACTCGATGGCGCCGCTGTTCGGAACGAAGACCAGGGGCTGGTTGCCGGCGGACCCCGTGGAGGCGAAGGCCGTCTCGAATCGGGGGGCGGTACGGCTCGTCTTCGCGGTCTGGCAAGCCCCGAGCAGGCTCAGGCCGAGGGCGAGGCCGGTCATCCGGAGCAGCGTGTTCCGGAAGGGCACCTGCGGCCGGCCGGAGGAGAACTTCGGTCCGTTCATCGATCCAGTCCTGGATTTCGCTGGCCGCTCCGTTCGGTGCTGGCGGTATCGAACGGACCGAAGCGGTCGCCGTCCCGGGGCTGCACCGACCGGGGCGAGCCGGTCTGCGCAAGAATGCCACCCTCAGCTTGCGCGAGGGTGCCCACAGGCGGGGCCGGCGGTCCTGCCTGAAGGCTCGCCCGAGCGAGGCCGTTCCATCCCGGCAGTAGGGTGAAGCCGTAGCGCTCGTAGGGCATGGCCCCGACGCCCACGACGCGGCGGGCGATCAGGGGCTGCGGCCCGCGCACCTCACGCAAGTATTCCGAGTCCCGCGCACGCGGCGTGAGAGAGGCGCCCTCGCCGAAGCGCAGGGGGTTCTCAGCCGCGACCGTAATCGGAAATTCCCCACGCTGGACGGCCAGGGGTCGGACCGGCGCGGTGGCGACGGCCGGCTTCGGCACCATCACGCGCGACGGGGCGGGGGGCGCCGCCTGCTGCGGAACGGCCGGGGCCGGGCCGCACGGGCCGGTGTCGCGCGCCTGCGGATCGGGCTCGGCGAAGACGAGTCCGACCACCTTCGGGAACAGGCCGTCGTACCGGTTCACGGTTTCCAGGTAGTCCCGCGTGCGCTTGAGGCGCGACAGGCTGAGGGCGTAGCCGAGCACGGCGGATTCGCGCGGCCGCCAGCTGACGGCCCTCTGGAACCAGTCCGCGGCGGCGTCGAACTGGCAGGCATTGTAGGCGTACCAGCCGAGCGCCTGCGCGCCTTCGGGAGCGCTCGTGGCAAGGACGACCTTGGCAAACCGGTCGAGGCGCTCGGTCTCGACCGGCGAGGCGGGGCCTTCGCCCAGGCGCCGCTCCATCATGTCGACGTAGAGGGAGAGGTTCGTCACCGAGGCGGTGCGCCAGGCGAAGGCGACCTCCTCCGCCTCGCGATCCTGTCCCATCTCGCGCAGCGACAGGGCAAGGCCCGTCGCCACCGCGGCATCGCCGCCGCGGGCCAGGGCCGTCTTGAACCAGTCGAGGGCCTCGCGGAACTGGCGTCGGTGGTAAGCGTACCAGCCGAGCAGCGCGATCTGCGCGGGCTCGCCCACGCGGCGGGCTTGTTCGCCGAGGGCGGCCAGATCGGCCGGCTCGATGCGTCCGGCCGGCTGCCCGTGCAGGACCGCCGCGATGCGGGCCCGGGTCACGTCCTGATGGATGGACCGGAACTCGTCCGTGCCCTCGGTGCCGGGGCTCCGCATGGCCAGGAGTGGCTCGACGGCGGCCATCGGCATCGCCGCCATGGCCTTCTGCACCGTGGCGAGGCGCAGGCCGGGATCGGCCTGCTCCTTCAACAGGGTACCGTACAGGGCGGAGGCCGAAGCGATGTCGCCGGTCCGCGCATAGGCTTCGGCCAGCGTCCAGGCGATGTCGATGTCGAGGTTCTGGATACCCTCCTGGGTGGCCTTCACCCGGGCGATGAGGTCGTCCCAGGATCCGTCCCGGGCGGCCGCCCGCGCGGCGCTGCGCAGGGTGCCGCGGTTGAGCTTGCGCGCGAGATCCTCCGACGGCTGCCAGCCGGGATCCACCGATTGGCGGACGCTGATCGCCGTGCGCAGCTCATCGAAGCGGCCGGCCGTGAAGAGGTCCCACATCGGGGCCTCCTCGGGTGGGCTCGGCTTCAGGGTGTCGAGATCGGCCGGGACGGTCCAGTTCGGATGGCGCCGCCGCAGCCGCGCGATCTCGGCCTGGACGCGCTCGCCCTGGCGCTGGGCGGCGTAGTAGCGCAGGGCGCTCTCGTCGATGATCTCGGCGCCGCCCGCGTTCTGCGGCGTGTCGAGGATGACCGGCGCGCGCCGTTCGTTGAGTTGGAGCACCCCCGTGCGGACGGGGGCCTGCTGCGCTAAACTGGGGCCGACCCAGGCGAGACCGCCCGCGAGGGCGAGGAGGAGCGGCGCCGCGCCGGGTCGCAGGTTCAGCGGCCGAGGCATGAGCGGTACCTCATGTTGGTGGCCGTCAGGGCCAGAAGGTGGAGCGTGGCGGGATAGTAGTTCTCGTTCGGGGCCGGGTCCGCCAGCCCGCCAGGCAGCGGCGTGCCGGAGACGGCGCAGGCGGCCAAGGCCGGGATCGCCGCGTAGCCGGGCTCCGCCATGCGTCCCGCGACGGTGTCGCTCGCGGTGTCGATGATCGGCAGCCCGGCGGGATCCGGCTCGGCCCAGAGCTTCAACAGGGGCTCGTAGTAGTTCCGCTCCGTAATGCCCGCCATGGCAAGGTAGAGGGGGAGCCGCACCGCGTTGTAGGAGAAGTGCGGCGGGAAGCCGGCGGCCGGTTGAGGCTGGCCCCCACGCATCGAGATCCATTCGGTCGGCAGCTGGGCCGCACCAAAGCGGGCGCGCAGGGTGAGTTCCTGGCCCACGGCGCTGAGGCGGCTCCACTCGAACTCCGGCGCGACGCCGGCGAGCCGTGGGAAGGCCGGGAAGACCCAGTAGGACAGGTTGATCACCGGACCGTCGTTCCGGTCCTCGGCCGAGAAGCCGCTCATGGCGGGCAGCAGCAGGGGCAAGCCCTCGTTACGGAACAGGACCGTTCGCCGGGCGATGTCCACGGCGATGCGCCGGCTGGCGAGGCGATAGCCCTCGTCCGACCAGCCTTCGGCGGCCTCGGCGAGGGCCCAGGCCACGAGGATGTCGCCGTCCGTGGCGTCGTTCATGTCGGCGACAGCGGGCCGCTTGTCCGGCTCCCAGCGCCAGGCCAGCAGGGCGTCGTCGCGGACCATCAGGTTCGCGCGGGTCCAGTTCCAGATCCGCTGGAAGGCGTCGCGGTCGCCCGCCGCCACCGCGAGCAGCATGCCGTAGCCCTGCCCTTCGCTGTGACTGATGCGGCCGTTGCCCGTGTCGACGACCCGGCCCTGGTCCGTGACGAAGCGGGCCTTGTAGCTGCGCCAGCCCGGCGTGTTCCCGAGGCTGTTCAGCATCGGAAGCACCTCGGCCGGCCAAGCCCCGCTTTGTTGAGGCCCCTTTTGCCGAGCCCCGCCTTGCTGGGGACCGCTTTGCTGGGGACTGCCTTGCCCGACGGGCTTGGCATCGGTGGTCTGGATCTCACCGGGCCGCGCTTCGTAGGGCCTCGTTTCGATGGGTTTGGCGTCACCCGGTCCGGCTTCGCCCGTCTTCGTCCCGAAAGGGATGGCAGGGCCCTGCGCGGCCGCCGGCACCATGGCCAGCAGCGGCAGACAGAGCGAAGCCGCATACGCTTGCGCCCGATACCGCTTCATCGCGGAACTCCCTCATCGTCGGATCGGGCCGGTGCGGCGGTGCCCGGATTGGCCCGGCCCAGGCCGCGTAGCATCGCCGAGGTGCTCAGGCCGAGGCTGATCGCGGCGGCGAACATGATGAGCGTGAACATGCTCGGATTGGTGGAGAACCAGCCCGCAACCACGAGGCGCAGGTTCTCCAGGGAGGCCGGCCCGCTCTCCACGAATCGGGCCTGCTTGGCCGCGTGATTGGTGAGCGCGCCGTCATTGGCGTCGAGGGTGGCGACGCGACCCTCGATCCGGTTCCAGATCGAGGGCGTCGTGAGGCAGATGGCCGAGGCCTGGAGGGTGGCCGCGCTCGGGGCCGTGAACACGGTCAGGAGTCCATTCGGATCGCGTCCGGGCAGGCCCTGGCTGACGATCAGGGAGGCCTGCGATCCGATCTCGATCTCGGGCTCGCGAACCTGGTCCTCGGCCCAGGCCTTGGTGGCGGCCCAGCTCTCGCGCGCCGCGGCGCCGAGTCTCGCCGACATCGTGGCGACCTGGTCGGAGAGGCGGTCCTGCGAAGCGGTGGCGCCGTTCCATTCGGCGATGACATCGCGCTCGCGCCGGTCCGTGGTGGAATCGGGACGCGACCGGCCGACCGCGCCGGCCGGACGGGGACCCGCGGCCGGAAGCGCGCAGGCCGGGGGGCGGTCGTTGCGCAGGCGATCGAGACTCGCGCCGTCCATCACGGCGAAGCGACGGCCGGGCTCGCTCAGGTGTGTCGTGGCCGCCCGTCCCTGCCAGATCTGGCGGATCTGGTCCGGATCGAGGCCGGTGGTGCGCAGGATGGCGGGATCGAGGGCGCGGGCCGGCCCGACGACCACGGTCGGCGTCCGCCCTTCGAGGGCGCGATCGTTGGTCAGTTCGAAGTCGATGGGCTTCTCGGCCGAGAGCGCCATCTGGACCGCGAGGGTCGCGGCGGCGGCCATGGATTCCCGGTCGGGCGCCGGCACGACGAGGCGCGGGCGCTGGCCGGGCGCGACCTTCGGCAGGCCGCCACCGAGCGTCGCGGCGAGGTCCGGCAGGCGGATCGCCCGGGCGAGTTGGGGAACCGCCAGGGTCGACCGGTTGAGGAGCAGGAAGCGGCTCTTCGTGCTGCCTCCCTCGCAGGCGCGGTCCGAGGGGGCCGGCAGCAGGGCCTTCACCTCGACCTTGTTCCGTCCAGGCCGCCAGCGGCTGAGCGGCAGGGCGATCGTCTCGTCCCGGAAGAGTTCGCCGCCCGCATTCGCCAGGGGCACGCTGGCCACGTTGCGCCCGTTGACGTCCACGATGATCTGGGCGCCGAGCTCCAGCCCCGCCGCATAGCCACCCGCGAGGGTGAGAGCGACCTTGTCGTAATCCGCCGGCACGAAATCCGTCGGCAGGGTCAGATCGAAGCCGGTCCGGAACAGGCGGCCACTGAATTCCCGGTTCTCGATGCCGAACGCGGAGAACGGCAACGTCTCCCGGCCCTGGGCCGGCACGCCGCGCGCCAGGGCGAGGGCCTTGAGGCCCTGCGGGCTACCCATCGGTTCGCGTGTGGCGAGGCCACTGACGATGCTGCTGGCCGCCTCGATCTCGGCGGGCGTGTCGCCCGCGAGGGTGATGCGAGCGGCCCGGTCACCCTGCGGCGGCTCGAAGGTCAGGGGCTGGCGGCTGAGACCGCCCGGGCCACCGTCATCCGCCACGTGGATCTCGAGGCCGGCCGATCCCTGAGTTTCGCCGGCGAACTCGACCGACACCTGACTGAACCTGCCGGCGAGCGCCAAGCGCTGGACGAGGCCGATCAGACGCTCGAAGGTGGCGAAGCCCGGCCGGTTGCGCAGGACGATCCGGATCGGGACGATGCCGCGCGCATCCGGCGCGATGGCGGGCAGATCGCGCAGGGAGTTGGCCATCGCGGCGCCGGAGACCGAGACGAGACCCGTCCAGGCCGGGTCGATCTGGGTCCAGAGCTCGTAGGTCGCATCGAGGGAGCAGTCGACCCGATGCCGCTGGACACCGGCGACTTCCAGGGCGTTGTAGCCCGGCTTCAGGAGGTCGCCGGGGATGTCGAATTCGATGATCCGGATCGCGCCCGGTGCCTTGATCTCGCTGCGGCCCACGGCCACGCCGTTGACCTTCGCGGTGAGGAACGAGGCGTCGGGCACCACCGAGATCGCGGCGAGGTAGCCGATGCGCAGGCGCAGGTGCTCCCGAGACTGCGCCTCCGTGAGGTAGACCGGCCATTGCAGACCGCTCTCCTCGCCGCTGAGTCGCAGGCTGCTGGACAGGGCCGGGAACGGGCGCTGCGGCAGCGGCGGCGCAGCGGGAGGAGACGCGGGCTCCGCCTCCGCCCGGACGGCGGCGGACGGCCGGCCGGCGCGCTCGGCATCGGGAACGGCGAGGACCCGCGGTGCGCCGCGACCGATGAAGCTCTGCGCCAGGGCCGGGTGGGACACTGCGAGGAGCAGGCCGGCCAGCGTCAGCGCTGAGGCCGCGTGCGATCTGGGGCGACGCTGGGATGTGACGGGCATGGCCGGGTTCGCGCTCGTGTCCGAGGAATGGACTGTCCGTGGGTGGGCTTGCGGTCGCGCCATCTTAGCTGCGCAGCCCCGTCGGGGCAGCGACCATCCGGTCTGAGGTCCGACGTCCGCGCTCCGCCTCGTCCTGCCCGGTCTCGGTCTCGACCATCAGCTGGAGCCAGCTCGGCGATCCGTCGGCCGGTGGCGCGGCGGCCGCCGGCCTGGGGGCCGTCTGCGTGTCCGAATCGGCGGCGCGGCGGCGCGGGCCTGCGGCGGCGGCCTTCGGGGCCTCCTCCTCGACAGGGCGCTGTGCCGTTCCCGTCATCAGGCAGGCCAGGGCCCGGATCGGTCCGTACAGACCCCAGCCGATGAACTGCCCGGTCCCCGACAGGATGTCCTTGTGGGTGCGGCGGCGTTGCTGGAAGCGGACCATCGCGTCGGCATCGCCGTACATGATGTCCGCGAGGGCGAAGTAGCTGCCGGGCGTCAGGGTCTCGAAGACAAGGTCGCAGATCGATTCCTCGCCGGCGGCGGTGATTCCTGCCACCCGCACCGGGATCGTCCGGGCATGACTCAGGAGCGGCATGTGTCCCTGGTGGGTCGCCGCGAGGGTGCCGACCGAACCGTCGTCGCTACGGCGCATCGGAACCACCGCATCTATCCGGATCCGGCATCGGGCGCTGGAGATGCGCTCCACGGTGACGTCGATGGTCGTGCCGTTGAGGTTCAGCACCGCAGGCCGGTCGACCGGCAGCGAGGGGGCCGTCTCCGTCTGACGCCGCTCGGTAGCGACGCCCAGAGCGGCGCCGGCCGTGATGAGATTGAACAGGTTCCAGAGGCCGACCACGAGCATCAGGTTCGTGACGCCGGGCTCGAAGCTGTAGCGGTAGGTAGCGAAGGCTTGAGCGAGGAAGAGGACCGCGAAGACGATGAAGTAGGGCAGCGCCAGGGGGGAGAGCTGGTCGTGGTCCAGGCTGACGTTCTTGGCCGTTACGTTGAAGGTCGGCTTGCGCGGCGACAGGATGACGGCGGCGGTCGCCTTGATGAGGAACAGGCCCTGCACGTACTCGTACAGTTCGGAGACGAAGGGCCAGCGTACCCGTCCGTAGAGGTAGTTCTGCATCATCAGGTTTACGACGATATAGGTGGCTGTGTAGGCGATGGCCTCGTCGACGTTGGCGACGACGATCTTCATGTCGAAGAAGATGTACAGCAGTGGAGCCGCCATGAAGATCAGGCGCGGGAGCGGGAAGAACCAGAACGTCATGCTCGACAGGTAGCAGAGCCTCTGGATCGGCCTCAGCCCACTCTTGAAGAGCGGGTTCTTGAGAAGCATGATCTGCAGCATGCCCTGGCACCAGCGCGAACGCTGCCCGATGAAGGCCGAGAGGGTCTCCGGCTGGAGGCCGGCGATCAGGGGCTTGTCGACGTAGAGGCTGGTCCAGCCCCGCGAATGCAGCTCGAAGGCGGTCTCGCAATCCTCCGTGATGGTGATGCCGGAGAAACCGCCCGCCTCGTCCAGCGCGCTGCGCCGGAGCAGCGCGGCCGAGCCGCAGAAGAACGAGCCGTTCCACTTGTCGAGCCCGCACTGCCCCACCGCGTAGAACATCTCGTTCTCGGAGGGCATCCGCTCGAAGGTCTTCAAGTTCCGCTCGATCGGGTCGGGATTCAGGAAGGCGTGCGGCGTCTGCACGAGGAACAGCTTCGGATCCACGCCGAAATGGCCGATCGTGTCGCGCAGGAACGAGCGGAAGGGCACGTGGTCCGCATCCAGGACCACGACGATCTCGCTGATCGAGTTCTGGAGGCCGTTGTTGAGGTTTCCGGCCTTGGCGTGGAGGTTGCGCCGTCGAGTCAGGTAGGACACCCCGAGATCCGCGCAGAGGGCCTGCAGGACCTTGCGGCGCGCACGCGCCTCCTCGGCCTTGCGGGGATCGCTATCCGCGCATTTCTGGTCCGTCCCGCCGTCGTCGAGGAGCCAGACGGTGAACTTGTGCGCCGGGTAGTCGAGGGATTTTGCGGCCGCGAGTGTCGTCGCGAGGATGTGCCGGTCCTCGTTGTAGGTCGGGACGAAGATGTCGACGGTCGGCAGGTCGTCTTCCGCGTCCTGCGGGGGCGGGGGACGCCGCAGGGGATCGGCGTTGATCACGAGGCTGACCGCCAGGATGTAGAAGCAGTAGAGCTCCGCTGCGATCAGGATCACGCCGGCCGTGAAACCCGGAAGATCGCTGACAGGCGGCAGCGTGCTCGACAGGCGCCAATAGATGTAGCGCAGCACCACGAGGCTGCCGATGGCAAGGAAGGTCAGACGCCCGGTGCGCCCCTTGGCGAACAGCCACAGGAGGATCATGACCGCAATGGCGCCGAGGCTCATCTCAAGCTGAACGTCCGTTCCCAGAGGTTGCGACAGCAACAGCAGGGTCACCGCGGCGCTGGCGAGCCAGATGGTTCGGACGAGAAAGGGTGGCATGGGGCCACTCCGGGTTAGGCGAAGGAAGGATGGGTTAGGCGAAGGAAGGATGGGATGATGGGATGCCGCCCGCGCGGCATACCTCCAGCGTGATCTCAGAATGCGATGCGACCATCGACGCTGGTGTAGTATCCACCCTTGCGAATACGGTCGAATGCGTAGCCAGCCCCGAGCGAAAACTTCATCGGACCGATGGCGAACCCGGTGATGTGGCCGCCGGCTCGCCAGCCGTTGAAGAATTCGTCGCCCAGGAGTGTGGCCTCGGGGCCGACGAAGACGCCCGGCACCACCGCAACGCCGGTGCGGAAGCGCGCGTAATAGGCGTTGAACAGCGTCGAGTAGGAGGCATTGGCCGAGAACAGTGTGTTCTCGGTGGGGTTCACATAAAGGTCCGCCGCCACTTTCACGCCCAGGCCCGTGCCGACCACGGGATTGCCGGGGTCCAGGATGGAGAGCTCGTTGCTGCGCACGTTCATGCCGATGTAGCCGGCCAGCGCCGCCTGCTGCCAGATCCACTCGTAGCCGAGCAGGACCGTGCCTTCCTGCTGAACGCCATTGACGGTTTGACGGACTGCCGCGCCCGGATAGGAATAGGTGCCGGCTACGCCCTGCAGGCGTACGCGGAGACCGTCGTTGAGGAGGTTGCCGACGGGCGCGATCGTCGCCGTGATCGTTCCAAAAGCGGAGCTGTTGGTTGTAACGGTCGCACTGGCATCGACGGCCACGATCCATTCGTCACCCGCGACTTCTGGCTGAGCGGCACCCGTATACCAGTCGGCCGCGCGGGGAGAGGTCGGCGCCACGGCCAGTGCACTGAGCAGGAACGACACGTTTCTGAGACGGTGGAACACTTGTGCTGAACCCCGAGAGGTGGCAAATTTGCGCCTCTTTTCGCGCTGCATCATTAAGCGCTTGTATAGTTAATTGCTGGTTAATCGAGATTCCTCGGCTTGCGCCGCCGGCGCGTGCGAAGACTGTTTTCGGCAGCATCGCCGTGCGTGAAGTCCGTGCTCGTAACACTCGAGAGCATTGAATGGAAAAGCGACGTTGCTAGCGATTCAATATCGAAGCTTAGCGTTTCACGTCCCATTTCATGAGGACTGATTTCGGAGCGCGGGACGGTGTTTTCGCGACGCCGATGACGTTCGGACGAAATCTAGAAGCTTTCTGCAGAGTTTCGGGCTCAAAGCTCGACGTGAGGTCGCGTGCGCGCCGCGTGCCGCGCCAGCCGCTCGGTGCCGTCCCCGGCCTTGCGTCCCCTATCCCGCAGGGTCAGCCAAGGCGGCGAATCGCGCTTTCGTGGCGTGGCCGCGCCAGGCCCGGGCTGCGGCGCTCGACGCTTACCGCGCTGCACTCGACGCTCGGGGCGATCAGGAGTGGCTCGAAGTACTCGCGGCTCAGGGCGTAGATGCGGCCCGTGCCGGCTCCCCCCACCGCCGAGAGGCGGAAGGCGAGCCGGCGGCCGGAGATCCGTTCCGCGCCCGACCGGGTCCGTACGATCACTTCGCGGACGGCCCCGTGCTTGGCCTGAACCGTGCCGAGGGCGTCGCTCATGATCGCGCGATCCTCGGGCTCGACATGCGCGAGTACATCTTCAAGGTTGCAGACCCGCTCCGGCGTGGTCCCGCCCTGCTCATCCTCGCGGTCCGTCCAGACGACTTTCCCGGTCGCGAGATCGATTTCCCAGCAGGTCGAGCCCGACAGGGACCGGATGGCCCGGATCCGATCACGGCTGCGCGCGAGGGCCGCGCGTTTCTCTTGGAGCAGGCGCTCGCGCACCATGCTCCGCTCGATGGCCGCGCGAATCGATCCGGTGAGGCGGTTCAAGTCGCGGGTCAGGGGGAACGCGACCGTCCGATTCTGGCCCTCCTGATGGCAGAGCGCCTCGGCGAGGTCGAGGCTGCATGTCGCCCATCCGCCGAGGAGCCAGCCGACCACGGCCGCGAACAGGCCGGCGCCGAGCAGGACCAGAAGGGGAAGCGCCGGGGCCGCGGTCTCGGGAGGGCGCAGGGTCACGAGCCATCCCACGCCGCCCCGCTCGACGTCGCCGACGGTCGCCCGAACTTCGGGGCCCTGCGCGTCTGGACCGGAGTCGTGGAGGCTGCGCCCCGATCCGTTCATGACGCGGATCGACAGGCCCCGCCCCCCGTTCGGAAGCATGCGCCGGGCGCCGGCAACGATTCCATCGGTCCATTCGGGCGGGAGCTGGACGGCGACGATGCCGAGGGGAGCGCCGGCTTCGCCCACGGGGGCCGCCACGATGAGGTTGCGGGTGACTCCGATTCCGGCCCGGCTTCCCTGCGCGGCCTCCCCGACGACCAAGTCCGAGAGCGCCTTGGCGAACCAAGGACTGCTGGAGACGTCTGCCCCCTGGATGCTCCGACGCGAGGCGGCCAGAACCACACCAGCCCGGTCGGCGAAGAGCGCGTCGGCCAGTTCGGGATGGAGCCGCTGCCAGGCCGCGAGCAGGCGCGCCGGCGCGTCCGGATCACCGCCGGGCGCCTGGATCGCCAGACTCTGTGCAGCGAAGAGCAGTTCCCGTTCGACCGCTAGAAGGCCCCCTTCCAGGCGTTCGGCAACGAAGTCCGCCTGGACGCGCCACTCGGCCTCAATGCGCCGGGTGTTGCCGGTCACCCGATCGCTCGTGCTCAGGACGGCGAGCCCGCCGAACACCGTGGCTAGGAGGAGCAGGAAGGCCAGCAGGCTGCGGAGGGAGGAAAACAGTCCGGTACGCATAGGCCTGCCAAACGAGCGGAGGTGCCGCATTCGACCGGCGGGTCGAAGATGGGTTAACGAGTCATTATCGGAAATGGTAAACGAAACCTTACTGTTGGGTGCGCCGGTTTAGACTTGTATCCCTCGGGGGGAAATTCAGTCCTCCGGTGTGGGGTCTGTGCAGCCATCCTCGGCATGCTCGTCCAACGCTCCATCGTCTTCGGGGCAGCGGCGCAGGCGAGCCCGCCCCCGTCCGCGGCCGCCAGCAGCGGCACGCGCCGGTTGGAGAGCACGGCCAGGACCTCGCTCTCCAACCGGTTGCGCGCGGCGAGCGCGTCGACGAGGTCGCCCAAGCGCGTTCGACTGGAGCGGCGTCGTTGCCCGCGCCGGCGTCGATGATCGGGAGGAGCTTCAATTGATGCGGGGCGAAGGCGACCTGTTCATTCGTGAAGCGTTTGCGAAGCATGGCATCCACCCTCCTTCAGGGTTCAGGATACCCGAAAAGCTTGCGCTCAGCGCGGACCGGTTTGCTGGGTCAGGGGCAAGCTTTGGCGGCTTCTGTGGGCGTCAGATCCCAGACTGCGATTCCCTGACACTTCAACATCATCTCCGCGAAGGCCGCCTCGTCGAGACGGTTGCCGGGCAGCGCCTCGCGACCCTTGAGCGGCCATCGTCGCGTATTGCCTAACGCGGGCTTCGCGTCCGCACTCAGGCAGCGGTCCGCGGGTAAGCCGGCCGGCGTTCTCGTCCGACAGCATGGTGTCGTAGAAGTCGCGGACGAGGTGGGCGAGTTGGTCGTCGGTCAGCATCGGCAGGGCGCGTAGAGTCGAGAACAGCTCTTCCGCGGCCACGTATAGCCGCCAGGCCCCAAGCTTGGCAGTGCGGAGGTCGTTCGTGCCGAACTGCACACGAGTTCATGGCGGCCGAGGCGCCGCCGCAGGTCGGCTGGAACCCGGCGTCTGAAATGGGAAGTGCGTCCGCGCTGGACGACGTTGGCGATCGAGCCCAGACCGCGCTCCCGCCGTCCGTGCGGACAGCCAGTGTCGCAAAGGGCTCAGACCGCAGGGCGGCTCAGCGAAGTATCGAATGCCGAGAGTGACTGAGTTCTGACAGTGGCTGGGGGACCAGGATTCGAACCTGGACTAGAGGAGTCAGAGTCCACTGTTCTACCGTTAAACTATCCCCCAAAATCCCCGCGTGGCACGAGGATGGATCCGGTTTTTGCGTCTGCGCCGATGCGATACCCGGCGGTTTCGACCCGGTCCGTTCCGGTGCAGGGGCGATAGCATGGCTTTCCGGACCGATGCAACCCCGCTTCTGACGGTCCGTGATAGGGTCCGTTCCGCTGACATGGGGCACCGGCCCGGGTCTCAGGCGATGCCGGGTGGCTCGGTGCGGGCCTCGATCATGCCGAGGGTGCGCAGGATGGCCAGCGCGACGATCTCGCAATCGGTCTCGCCTTCCGGCGTGGCCGGGAGGATCGCCACCGTGCTGACCTCGTCGTCGGTCAGGAAGCCGACCACCACCTTGTAGACGTCACCCTCCGGGGCGGCCTCGTCATGCACGAGGCAGACCCGGCAGCCGTGAGCCTCGCCGTAGACCCGCTGCGTCAGCACCTGGACGCGGCGCGGATCGGTCTGTTCCGTGCGGCGCGGGGCGCCGAAGGTGGGGCGGATGATGTTGTCCATGCCCGTCCCTATACCCGACCCCCTCGGATTCGGGGAGACCCCCCTGTCCGCCGCGGCGCAGGACATCCGCCTCTCCGCTGCGGATCCCGTCCGTTCACCGGGTCGGCAAAAGCGCTGCTCACCGTGCCAGGAGGGTGGCCTGATCTTCCTTGGCGAGCTTGAGCAGGTTCTGGCCGTAGGCGGTCTTGGAGAACAGGTTGCCGCGGGCGATGAGCTGGTCCTTGCCGATGAAGCCCTGCAGGTAGGCGATCTCCTCCAGGCAGGCCACCTGGAGGCCCTGGCGGTGCTGCAGGGTGCGCACGAACTCGGCCGCTTCCAGCAGGCTGTCATGCGTGCCGGTATCGAGCCAGGCATAGCCGCGGCTCATCCGCTCCACGTGGAGCTGGCCCCGCTCGAGATAGGCCTCGTTGATGCTGGTGATCTCGAGTTCGCCGCGCGCCGAGGGCTTCACGGCGGCGGCGATGTCGAGCACCTGGTTGTCGTAGAAGTACAGCCCCGTCACCGCCCAGGGGCTCTCGGGCTCCGTCGGCTTCTCCACGAGCCGCAGGGGACGCCCCTCCGGGTCGAGGGTGACGACGCCGTAGGCCGCCGGATTGTCGACATGGTAGGCGAACACCGTGGCGCCGGTCGTCCGGGCGCGGGCGCTGCGCAGCAACTCGGTCATGCCCGAGCCGAAGAACAGGTTGTCGCCCAGCACCAGGGCGACGCTGTCGTCGCCGACGAACGCGCGCCCGATGAGGAAGGCCTGGGCCAGTCCTTCCGGCCGGGGCTGGACCGCGTAGCTGAAGGACAGGCCGAACTGCTCGCCGGTGCCGAACAGGCGCTTGTAGTTGTCGAGATGCTCGGGCGAGGAGATGATCAGGATCTCGCGGATGCCGGCCAGCATCAGCACGGAGACCGGATAGTAGATCATCGGCTTGTCGTAGACCGGCAGCAGCTGCTTGTTGATCGACAGGGTGGCCGGGTGCAGGCGCGTGCCCGTGCCGCCGGCCAGAACGATCCCCTTCATGCCCGCGTCTCCGTGTGTGTCCGTTCAGGGCCGACCAGTCGGTCGAGGATGGCGTCGACGGCCTCGGCCCAGGGTCGCGGCGTCAGGCCGTAGGCGGCCGTCAGGCTCGCCGTCGAGAGCACCGAGTTGGCCGGGCGCCGCGCCGGGGTCGGGAAGGCGGAGGTCGGGATCGCATCCACCGGCACGGAGCGCCCGCCGCGCCGGGCGTTGCCGGCGATGATGGCGCGGGCAAAGTCACACCAGGTCGTGGCCCCGGCATTGACGTAGTGATGCGTGCCCGTGGGTGTGGCCGGATCGGTGGCCAGCGCCTGGGCGACCACCGCGAGCCCCGCGGCGAGGTCGCCCGCGCTGGTCGGGCAGCCGTGCTGGTCGTCGACTACGCTCAGGCGCTCGCGCTCGGCGGCGAGGCGCAGCATCGTCTTGACGAAGTTGCCCCGGTGCGGGCTCACCACCCAGGCGGTGCGGATGATGGCGTGGTGCGGATTGGCCGCCCGCACGGCGATCTCGCCGGCCGCCTTGCTGGCTCCGTAGACGCTCTGCGGGTTCACGGTCGCGTCCGAGGGATAGGCGCCGGTGCCGGAGCCGTCGAAGACGTAGTCGGTGGAGACGTGGACGAGCGGGATGCCGGCCTGGGCGGTGGCGGCGGCCAGGAGCGCCGGCGCCACCGCGTTCAGGGCCCAGGCCGCGGCGATCTCGCTCTCGGCCCGGTCGACGGCGGTGTAGGCGGCCGTGTTGACCACCGCCGCGTAGGGGCGCTGCGCCAGGGCGGCCTCGATCGCAGCCGCGTCGGTGACGTCGAGTTCGGTGCGGCTCGGGGCGTACAGGCGCACGCTCGGGTCCCAGAGGCCGGGCGCCTGCAGTTCGGTGCCGACCTGGCCGCCGCCGCCGAGGATCAGGATGTTCATGGATTCAGGCATGTTCACCGGGTCAGGCATCTGCCGGGCTCACCCGTGCCCGGCGGGCGATGCGCTCGCGCCGAGGCCGAGGCGCTCGCCGGTGTAGCGCCCCGCGCGGATCGGGCGCCACCAGGACTCGTTGGCCAGATACCAGCGCACGGTCTCCTCCAGCGCCTGCTCGAAGTCCTTGGTCGGGTGCCACCCCACC
>NZ_JAGHKN010000027.1:0-71398 GCF_023093475.1 Methylobacterium sp. 37f | reverse complement strand
GGCAGTGCTCTCCTCACGCGTGACGTGGAGAAGACGACAACCGGGGATGTGACAGAGAAGGGTCATACCCTGATCTGAGAATCCCCGCCCGGTTCAGCCAGCAGCTACCTTCCGGCATCCCCCCCCCACCAACCCAATCCACCAAACTTGGCGAAGAGCCAGACGAGGTCTGTGCGGCGAGATGGGTGGGTCCGAGCCAACGTTTCATCGCTGAAGGAAACAGTTCGTCGGCATGGGCGTACCAGAGATCCGGCGGCTCGAGCAGCTGGAAGACAAGAACAGCAAGCTGAAGCGGCAGGTCGCTGACCTGATGCTGGACCGCTCCATGCTGCAGGAGGTCCTGAAACGAAAGTGGTAAGGCTCGCCGCTCGCCGCGAGGTCGTCAGCCTTCCGGTGCCAAAGGCCTACGCGATCTCGCCGGCCAAGCCCGAGACCGGAGAGACCGTGGAGGCCGGCGTGAAGTTCGTGCCGCCGGGCGCGGCGACGTCCTTCCTGTTCGCCGTCTTCGACACCAAGAAGCGCAACGCGCTCAGCTTCGACGCTATCAATCCGCTGCAGCAGGCCTATTACCAGACCGGCGAGATCGACGTGCGCGGCTTCGAGATCGAGGGAACGGTCGAACTCAGCAGCGGGTTTCGCCTGCTGAGTTCGCTCACCGCACTTGATGCGCGGGTCACGCGGGACACGCCGCCGGCCGGCCTCAGCGTGGTCGGCAGGCGGCCGATCCAGGTGCCCAACATCGTGATTTCGAATTGGCTCGACTACACGGTCCAGACCGTCGCCTTCCGCGGCCTCGGACTCGGCGTCGGCCTGCGCTACATCGGCGATACCTTCGCGGACGCCCAGAATACGGTCCGGGTGCCGGACTACGTCCTCACCGATGCTTCGATCCCCTACACCTATGACAGTTGGCGCTTCCAGATTGCGGCCAACAATCTGTTCGATCGGGTCTATGTCGGGACCTGCGCGCTGCTCGCCGGTTATAACGGCTGCAACTACGGCGATGGCCGCCGCATCACGGGCTCGGTGACCACTCGCTGGAAGATGTCGTCGCAGGCTCGAAGCGCCCAAGCTCCGGGCCTGCATGAACCGATCCGGCGCGCGCGCGGTTGGCGCGCGAAAGGAGAAAGGTTCATGGCCACGAAGATTGTGCTGATCAAGGCTGCGCTCGCCTTGGTTCTGCCGCTCGCCATCATCGGGACGCGATCGGCGCGAGCGGAAAGCCCGGCTCAGACCGGGACGGGCGGTGGAGCCCTGTCCACCACGACCGCACCCAACACGTCCAGCGTCGGGCGGACCAAGCCCCCGGGCAGTACCGCGGGGCCTGAGATGTCCGGCGAGCAGGAACGCCGCACGCCGCAGCAGAAGAAGGATTCGGAGATCACCAGCGGGATCTGCAACGGCTGCAATTGAAACACCCGAGCAACATCGAACGCTCAAGCTTGCCGTGCCGTCCCCTGCCCGCCCCCATGCGAGGGATGGCCGGCGAACCGGGTTCGCGTCCCTCGTTCACGCGGCCCGGTTCGCCGTTCCGTCATCGTCCAAGGCGGGATGGCGAGGGGTACTGAACATCCGATCGCGTGGATGAGACATCTCGCGTGGATGAGACATCGGCGCGATCGCGCGGGGCGCGCTTAGCGGCTTCCGCGCTGGGCAAGCACGGCCGGGACCGTGCGGACCAGGATCGAAAGATCGCGTGAGAACGACCAGTCCAGGGCGTAGGCGAGATCCATCTCGACCCGCTCGGCGTAGGAGCAGTTGCTGCGACCGGAGACCTGCCACAGACCGGTGACGCCGGGCGTGACCGAGAAGCAGGTCTGGAAGGCGGCGCCATAACGGGCAACCTCTGCCTGCACGATGGGCCGGGGACCGACCAAGCTCATCTCGCCCTTCAGAACGTTGATCAGCTGGGGCAACTCGTCGAGGCTGGTCTTGCGGAGTATATGACCGAGCGGGGTAATCCGCGGATCGTTCGTGAGCTTGTGGGTTGCGTCCCATTCCGCACGTGCAGAGCGGCTTTGCGCAAGATGCTCCTGAAGCAGGGCATCACCATTGGACATCATCGACCGGATCTTGAGGCAATCGAAGGTCCGTCCGCCAAGGCCGATGCGGCGGTGACGGAAGATGGGCGATTTACCATCTTGAGCCCAGACCGCGACCAGAAGAACGGCCATCAGCGGAAGCAGAAGGAACAGGGTGATCAGGGCGATCGAAACATCCACACTGCGCTTTGCCGCCAAACCGATGTGACGAGACTGGGTCTGGCTGAGAGGAAACGCAAGGTTCGATTGTTCTGCCGCCACGTAATCATCCCGTTTCATATCGGTGTCCTTTCGAACAGCAGTTAATCAGAAGTTGGCCAATTTCAGCGAAATTCGTGCCACATCGAATTTAGGAATTTCGCGCCATTTTTGGACGTTCGGGAGCGCTGTTGCGGGTCCCATAGCAGAAACACGCCGATGGCCGCACCATAAAAAAATACGTGCAGGCGTATTTTGGGACAGAGAGGCAATGTCAGAGCAGGTGATGAACAATGGTGCCACTTTTTATACCGAGACGGCTTACGATCGAAAGTTTTGATTGACTGTTCGATTGCTTTCGATGGCCGAATCTCTGTTGTAACGATAATGGGTTAGAAGGGTGTCATTTGATCAAGTGCGGCGCTGTCGGTGTGCTTGTTCATAGGCGTTGAGGGGAAATCAATTTTCTACGTACGATAACGAGAACGCAGTGTCAGACAAACGCGGCGAAATCCTGTCACGTCTCTCGTGATCTCCATCAACCTTGCCGCTCGTAGCGATCCACCCAGGCTGGAAGAGCCTGATGCTCAGCGAGGCCGAAGGACCGGATGGAAAGTGCCGGTTCCGCCCGCCGGGGCCTCGAACAAGCGTTGTGGGTTCCATCCCACGGGCTCCGGCACCACTAAATCCGGGCGTCGTGCGTTCCCCACCGAACTCACCGGACCCGCCGCGCGCGGCGCGGCCCGTTCGCGATGCCGAATACGATGAAACCGTGCAGAACCCGGGTGCGACGCCGAGGATGTACTCATTCATCTACCCTTGGAGCCTGTGCAGCCATAGCGTCTCACCAGCTCCCCGGACCTGCTCGAGACGCATCGGATTCCGCCCCGAAACGTCGAAGGTGTCCGAACGGTTCCAGCAAAATTGACATGGTAAATGAAGCTATGGCCAGCGCTGTGGTGATCGGTGCCTCCGGGGGGCTCGGCCGCGCGCTCGTCGGCGCTCTCGCGCTGCGTGGGGAGCACGCTAGCGTCTTCGCCCTGTCCCGTGCGGGAGCCGCCCTGGGGGATGTCGTCCCCGAACCGGTCCGCTACGGTTGCGTGGATGTGACCAACGAGGCCTCGATTGCTGCCGCGGCCGAGCGCGTGGCGCGCTGCGGGCCGGTTGGGCTCGTCATCGTCGCCACGGGCCTCCTGCATCAGACTGGACTGGTACCCGAGAAGGCGATCCGCACCCTCGACCCGGCCGCCATGGCGACGGTATTCGCCGTCAACACCATCGGTCCTGCCCTGGTGGCCAAGCACTTCCTGCCGCTGTTGCCCCGGAGCGGACGCAGCGTCTTCGCCGCCCTGTCGGCGCGGGTAGGGTCGATCGACGACAATCGCCTGGGCGGCTGGTACGCCTATCGTGCCTCGAAGGCGGCCCTGAACCAGATCCTCCGGACCCTGTCCATCGAGGCGAAGCGCACCCATCCCGACGCGATCGTGGCCGGCCTCCATCCCGGAACGGTGGCGACCGGCCTGTCCCGGCCGTTCCGGCCCGATGCCGGGGCTCCGGGTCTGTTCACACCGGAGGCTAGCGCGGCCCACCTCCTGGCGGTGCTCGACGGGTTGAATCCCCCGGATTCGGGCGGCGTCTTTGCCTGGGACGGGCAACGGATTCCCGCCTGACTGGGGCGCGCGTCGCGGCGCGATTCCGTCCGGCAGGAGCGGCTCAGGTGGATCGGGTCCCGGTGTGCAGGGCGCGGTGCAGGGACCGGATGATCTCGGCCCCGTCGCAGGGCTTCTTGAGGAAGTCGCTGGCGCCGGCCGCCAGAAGGGTGTCGCGGAGGCGGTTGGTGGGGAACGCCGTCATGAAGATCACCGGCACGGTCGAGCCGCGGGCGAGCAGGCCCTGGTACAATTCCAGGCCCGACATTCCAGGCATCTGCACGTCGGTGAGGACGCAGTCGGGCACCGGCGCGTCGTGGCATTCGAGGAAGGCGCGTCCGGAGGCGTAGATGCGGGCGGTGTAGCCGAGGGAGCGAACCAGGCTTCCGGTGGCGATCCGCACCTCCTCGTCATCGTCCACGATGGCGATCACCGGCACTGCTGGCATGGCTTGACCCCGGGGTTTGCTGCCCGGTCACGGCGATCCGGAGGCGTTGGCCCATGCTCTGATATGGGCTTCGGCATCGCCGCTGGTAATCATACGGAGGTTTGCCGTCAGGCCGGGGGCTCGCCCTCCATCCTCGGGGACCGTCGCGGCGACAGCGATGACGCTCCCGGTCGATCTCGGCCCGGCGAGATGCCAAGGGCTTCCGCGCTGCGGACCAGATCGGCAAGCGACCGCGCCTTCATCTTGCGCATGACCTGGCCCCGATGGATCTTCACCGTGATCTCGCTGAGCCCAAGATTGCCCGCGACCTGCTTGTTGAGCAAACCGGCGGTGACATGCGCCATCACTTCGCGCTCGCGCGGCGTCAAGGTCGCGTAATCGCCTTTCAGGCCGTCCAGGGCCGCGTGGGCGCTGCGCTGATGCGAATCGCGCGCGAGGGCGGCTGCGATCGCGTCGAGCAGGTCCTGCTCGCGGAAGGGCTTGGCCAGGAAATCCACCGCTCCGGCCTTCATCGCCCGCACCGACATCGGGATGTCGCCGTGCCCGGTCATCAGGATGATCGGCAGGTCGATCCCGAGCGCGCTCATCTGATCCTGGAAGTCGAGGCCGCTCACCCCCGGCAACCGGACGTCGACCACGAGGCAGCCCCCGTCCGGTGGGCGTGGCGCGGCGAGGAAATCCGTCACCGAGCCGAAGCTGAGGCAGGGCAGGTCGACCGAGCGCAGGAGGCCCGAGAGTGCGTCCCGGAGATCGCTGTCGTCGTCCACCACGAACACCGTGGGGGGCGCGGCCGGAGGTCGGGCGGGTTCCGTTGCGCCGTTGCGTCTCATGAACGCCTCCCGGGCGTCGTGGGGATCGTGAAGTGGAAGGCGGCGCCTGGCCCCTCGTGGCCGGAGACCCAGAGGCGACCGCCATGGGCCTCGATGGTCGAGCGGCAGATCGCCAGCCCCATGCCCATCCCGTCGGGCTTGGTGGTGAAGAAGGGTCGGAACACCTGCTCGACGACCTCATCCGGGATGCCCGCGCCATTGTCCGCCACGGTGACGCGGACCGCCGTCGCGTCCGCTGCGACGTCCGCTGCGACTCGGAGGATGAGACGACGGGGACGGTCGTCGACCATCGCCATGGCCTGCACGGCATTGATCATCAGGTTGATCAGCACCTGCTGCACCTGCACCCGGTCGCAGAGGATGGCGGGCAGGTCGGATGCCAGCTCTCGCATCAGGCGCACGCCGCTGCGCGCCAATTCACGCTCCAGCAACTGGGCCGATTCATCGATCATCTCGCGCAGGTCGATCCAGTCGCGCGGGGGCGGTGCCTTGGCCAGGAAGGTGCGGATGCGGGACACGATCTCGCCCGCGCGCGTCCCGCTTGCCACGACCCGGCGCAGGGCCGATGCGGCTTCCATCAGGTCTGGAACATCCCGTCGAAGCCAGCGCAGGGCCGCCTCGGCATTGGTGACGATCGCCGCCAGGGGCTGGTTCACCTCGTGGGCGATCGAGGCAGTCAGTTCGCCGAGCGTGGTGACGCGCGCGGCGTGAGCCAGCTCGGCCTGGACGGCGAGGAGTGCTTCCTGGGCTTGCTTGCGCTCGGTGATGTCGACCGCGAAGACCAGCACGCACTCGAACCCGCCGGGCTCGGAGGGGAAGGTGATGCCGAACAGGATCGGCACCCGTGCGCCCGACAGCGTCCGGATCGCCGTCTCGCCCTCGAAGAACGCGTCGCCGCGCGCGAGTGCGGCCAGGGAAGCGGCGAAGGTCGGCTCGTCGTCGGGCAGGTACGCGTCGAGGGTGCGGGGGGGCGCCGCTTCCTCCCCGGCTCCGATCAGGCGCCGCATCTCCGCGTTCGCCTCGACGATGGTGACGCTGCGGCGCAGGGTGCGAACCATCTCGGGATGCCCGTCGAGATAGGTCCCGAGCGTTGCGCGCGTCTCGGCCGGGAGCGCATCGAGGGCCGCCCGGACCGCTCGCCAATCCTGCTGCAGGATCGAGACCCGCGCGCTGTCGAAGATGGTGCGGTAGCGACGCTCGCTCTGCACCAGGGCTGCGTGTGCGCGGCGGCGCTCCGTGATGTCGGTATTGGTCTCCAGGATCGCGACCGGCTCGCCGCGCGCATCGCGCTGGAGCGACCAGCGGCTCTCGACCACCACCTTGGCCCCCGACCGGACGGACTGGACCAGCTCGCCCTCCCATCGCCCGGTTCGCATCAATTCGGCCCGGATCGCCGCCTCCCCGTCCGGGAAGACGGTGCGCAGCAGCGCGTGGACCCGCCGGCCCCGAACCTCGTCCCGGCGCCAGCCGTAGAGATCCTCCGCCGCCCGGTTCCAGAACGTCGCGATCCCGCTCGGCGCGCGCACGAAGATCGGGTCGTGGGTGAGTTCGAGCAGTTCGGCCTGCTCGGCCAGGATGGTGGCGGTCGCCTGGTTGCGCAGCACCAGCAGAGTGCTCACCCCGATCGCCGCGAGGCTGACGAAGGCGCGCAGCAATGCGGAATCGCGGTCGAGAGGGTCGTGCGACAGCAGGTAGGCCACCGCCGTCAGCATCAGGCAGCCGATCGCCACCAGGATGACGCTGTTCCGCTCGAAGGCCCGCGCCGCCATCAGCACGACGACGACGTAGAGGACGGCCACCGCCCCCTCCAGCGGGGTGAACGCATCGATGAGGAACAGCGCCGCCGCACAGCCGAGCGCGAGCGCGCCGAGGCCTCTCAGGCGTCCGCGGCCTTCATCGCCGGTGCCGAGAGCGGATGGACCGGCTACGAGGCGCGCGTCCATCGAAACCTCGCGCGCCTGCTCGGGATGAGCGTGCGTCTCCGTCGGCTCGGGACGACCGACCACAGCCAAACTCGACGCACAACCTTCACGGCACACGCCTCCGCGCCCTTCGGCGCGCCGCCTCTCGGGTCTGCGTCCGCATACGTTCGCTCCGTTCCTCCCGGGCTTGCCGGGACCGGCAGCCGACCCCCTGTCCTCGATCCTGACAGGACTGCGAATCTTGCATGTTTCGCTTGCAGATTGGACGATCCAATCCCTTGGTCCGGGCGCGTTCCGCGTCGGATCACCCCACGTCTCGATGGGGGCGGCTCCGTACAAAACGACGCGCGATCGGACAAGCGCGATGCGACGCCGTCGTCCAGCCTCGCTCGCACCGACCCGGCGGGACGGCGCGCGGATCAGGCGTGGCCCGAGCGCCCCACCGGATCTAAAATACCGCGTTCGAAGACACGGAGTGCGCTGACGTGACCGACACGAATTCGGCGTCCCAAGATTCGGCGCCCCAAGATTCGGCGTCCACGAATGGGGCACCGGACGCCGGGGGCGACGATCGCTCCGCGCAGACCTTTCCCCACCTGAGTGCGGAAATGGCGCAGCGGGTGGCCGCCTATGGCACCGAGGAGATCCTTGCGGCCGGGACGCTGCTGTTCTCGCGCGGCCAGCGCAGCGTGGACTTCTTCCTGGTCCTCTCGGGTCAGGTCGACATGTTCGAGACCGATCATGCGGGGGCCGCCACGGTGTTCACCGTGCACACCGCCCGCCAGTTCACCGGCGAGCTCGATCTGCTCAACGATCGCGAGATCCTGGTTTCGGGCCGGGCCGCCGTGGAGACGCGGGTGGTCCGCATCCCGCGCAGCGACTTCCGCCGCCTGGTGACGGCGGAGCCGGATATCGGCGAGATCATCATGCGGGCGTTCATCTTGCGCCGGGTCGGACTGATCCGGCACGGACGGGGTGGCGTGGTGCTGATCGGCCTTGGCCATTACCGTGAAACGTTGCGTCTCGAACGCTTCCTCGTTCGCAACGCCTATCCCCACCGCATTCTCGACATCGCCCTCGACCCCGAGGCCCGGCACGCCCTCCAGGGGTTCGGCCTCACGGCAGCCGACCTGCCGGTGGTGATCGCCCCGGGCGAGGCCGTGCTGCGCAATCCCTCGAACGCGGCCCTGGCGGATGCGCTCGGCCTGACCGAAGCCCTCGACCCGGGCCGCATCTACGACGTGGCGGTGATCGGCGCCGGTCCGGCGGGCCTCGCGGCCGCCGTCTATGCTGCCTCAGAGGGACTCGACACCATCGTGATCGAGGGGATGGCCCCGGGCGGGCAGGCCGGGACCTCCTCGAAAATCGAAAACTATCTGGGTTTTCCCACCGGCATCTCGGGCCAGGCGCTCGCCGGTCGGGCCCAGGTCCAGGCGCAGAAATTCGGGGCGCGGCTCGCGATCTCCCGCATGGCGGCGCAGCTCGATTGCGGCGGTTCGGCCTTCCGGGTGGTCCTGGAGGACGGCGGAAGCGTTCCGGCCCGTGCGGTCATCGCTGCCACGGGGGCGCGCTATCGCCGGCTGGACTTGCCGCGCTACGCCCATTTCGAGGGCCAGGGCATTCATTACGCCGCCACGGCCATGGAGGCGCAGCTCTGTACGGGCGCCGAGGTGATCGTGGTCGGCGGCGGGAACTCGGCCGGTCAGGCCGCGATGTTCCTGTCACGCACCGTGGCGCACGTCCATCTCCTGGTGCGGGCGGACGGGCTGGCCGCCACCATGTCGGACTATCTCGTGCGTCGGATCGCGTCGTCGCCGCGCATAACCCTGCATACCCGGACCGAGATCGAGGCGCTGCACGGCGACGATACGCTGACGTCGGTGACGTGGCGCGACGGGTCGACCGGCCTCGGCGAGACCCGGCCGATTGGGAACATCTTTGTCATGATCGGCGCGGTGCCGAACACCGGATGGCTGGCGGAGTGCCTCACCCTCGATCCGAAGGGCTTCGTGCCGACGGGGATGAACCGGGACGGGCTACCGGCCACGTCGCCCTACGCCACCGTCGTGCCCGGCCTCTACGCCGTTGGCGACGTCCGGGCGGGCTCGGTGAAGCGGGTCGCCTCCGGCGTCGGCGAGGGCTCGGTGGTTGTCCAGGCGGTCCACGCCTTCCTACATCCGGATCCCTGACTCGCTTCCCGTCACGGGTGGGTGCGCAGGAGGCCGTGATGGCGGCGCGGGGCGCCCTCCCCCCGATCCTGTGTCGCCGGGGTTCGGGCGGTCTGGCCCCCCGGTGCCCCGGCGGCGGCGAGCCCCGCCGGGGGTGTGTAGGTCTGGGCGAAGGGTGCCGTCGACCCGAGGGCCAGGGCGGCTGCGAGGAAGGGCCGGACGAGCAGGTTCATGGTCGGTCTCCCTGGAGATGCCGCGCGGCGGCGGGCCGGACTGGACGGGAGTCAGAAGGCGGGGCCGCCGGACGTCGTGCCGAAATTCGGGACCGCATGATTGGTCTCGTCGGCGTTGCCGCCCTTGGCCGAGCTGTCGAGGCTTCGGCCGGCCTGCGGCGCCCTGTCGGTCGGGAGCGAACCGGTCGTGGCGATATCGGCGCCCTGCCGGGTGGCGACCGGGTGATGCATCGGCGTCGCGAAGGCGGGGGCGACGAGGCCGAGCTGGAGAACCGCGAGGGTGGCGAGCTGCTTGATCATGGGATGTCTCCGATTGGATGGTGGTTCTGAGAGCGATCCGTGGACTGAGCACTTCGTGTCGCCAGTCCTCGGTTCGTGCTCACATCCTAGCCAACCTGGAGAGGCGCGATATTATACAGCGGATCATCGCTGTGATTCCTTGGGTCGACGCCATTATACCAAGGTTTGCATATCAAGTATTCGTCTTTTCGGATTCCGCCTCGAAACATGCATGAAACGCGATTCGTGGTCGGTGGGGATCTGCGCCATGGCATTCGCCCCGTAGCAACAGCCTGTCGCCCCGTAGCAACAGCCTGTCGCCGCGTAGCAACAGCGTGTCCTCTTTCAAATAATCGACGGACATCCGGGGTTGCCGGGACCGTGTGCGACCAAGCTCATCGGTGGTACACCAGCTTTGGTCCTGGCGGCTGGGCGATTCGCCTGTGACGTGCGGCCAGGAGGTAGACCGTGCCGAAAAACGCTGGTGTTTCAGGCCTCTCGACCTTCGCGGATGCCGGACCGACGCGCCTCCAGACCCGATTCGCGGCGGTCGTCTCTCTTGCTTTCGGTGTCCTGACCCTCGCGCTCCTGCCCATCGCGGCCGATCCCATCGGGGCGATGCCGGGCTTCGTTCCCAGTTATCAGGCTGCGCTGATCACGGTCTACGCCGTCACCACATGCCTGTTCTTCGCGCAGTTCAGGCGGACCCGCTCGGTCCCGCTCCTGGTACTGGCCGCCGGCAGCCTCTGCACCACCGAGATCGTCGCGATACAGCTCTTGACCTTTCCGGGCCTGTTCGGCCCGGGGCGGATCATCGGGTCCGGTCCCGGCACCACGACCTGGCTCTGGACCCTGTGGCATCTCGCGCCGCCGCTCTTCGCCCTTCCGTATGCGATCATGGAGGGCGATCAGCGCCCGCGCGCCGTGCCGAGCCATCGCGTCGCCCGGGCCGGCGGCCTGACAGCCCTGGCAGTGACGGCCGTCGTCGCCGCGCTGACCTGGATCATCACCGACTATGTTGATTACCTGCCGCGCAGCGTCGAGGGCGACAAGTACTGGCTTCTGACAACCTCCGGCATCGGCCCCGGAGTCGTTGTCCTGACCGTTGCAGCGCTGGCCACCCTGTGCTGGACGACGCGCCTGCGCAGCGTGCTCCAGCTCTGGCTCGCGGTTTCGCTGCTGCTCCTCGTGTTCGACAACCTGATCACCCTCGTGGGGGCGGCGCGCGGCACGGTGGGCTGGTTCGCCGGGCGGCTCGAAGCCCTGATGGCCGGGATCATCGTCCTCGGGGTCTATCTGCGCGAGGTCGACATTCTGTACGGCGCGGCCGAATCGGCGGCCGAGGCGAGCGAGCGCCAGCGGGCGGAACTCGAGATCGCACGCGACAACTTCGCGGTGGCGCTCGAGGCCGCCGACATGGGCGACTGGACCCTCGATCTCGCAACTGGGCAGGCCCGGCGCACCCTGCGCCACGACCGCATCTTCGGCTACGACAGTCTCTTGCCGCGCTGGGGCCTCGCCGACTTCATCGGCCATGTGGTGACTGAGGACCGCGCCCTGGTGGAGGCCGCCCTGGCACGGGCGGAGGATGAGTCCACGCTCTGCTTCCAGTGCCGGATCACCCGAGCCGGCGATGGCGCCGAGCGCTGGATCGACGTGCGCGGCCGCCTCTATCGCGGCGCCGACGGCCGTCCCGCCACCCTGGCGGGGGTGGTCATCGACACCACCGATCGGCGCGAGGCCGAGCAGCGCCTGAATCAGTCGCAGAAGATGGAGGCGATCGGCCAACTCACCGGCGGTGTCGCCCACGACTTCAACAACCTCCTGACGGTGATCGTCGGCAATCTCGACATGATCGTGCGCCGACCGGACAACGCGCAGCGCGTTGAGCGCCTCGCGACCTCGGCGATGACCGCGGCGCGGCGCGGGGCCGAGGTCACCGAGAAACTGCTATCGTTCTCGCGGCGGCAGGTGCTGCGGCCCGAGACCGTGAATCCCAACCATCTGCTGAAGGACTTCCAGGGCCTGCTTCAGCGCGCGGTCGGCGAGACCGTGGCCCTGATCCTCGATCTCGACGCGGCCCTCGATCCGGTCCGCCTCGATCCCGGCCAGTTCGAGAGCGCCATCCTCAACCTCGCGGTCAATGCGCGCGATGCCATGCCGGGCGGTGGCACCTTGACGATCCGGACCCAGAACCTCGCCGTGACGCCGGAGCGCCGCGGCGCCCTGTCCGACCTGACGCCGGGAAACTATGTCCGCGTTTGCGTCATCGATACCGGCCTCGGCATGGACGCGGCCACCGCCGCGCGGGTGTTCGAGCCGTTCTTCACCACCAAGGATGTCGGAAAGGGCACCGGCCTCGGCCTGAGCCAAGTCTACGGCTTCGCCCGCCAGGGCGGCGGTCAGGTCCGCGTCACGAGCGCGCCCGGCCAGGGGACCACCATCACCATCGACCTGCCGCGCTCGGCCGAGCCCGCAATCGCGAGCCTGCGCACCGACGCACTCCTGCCCCTGCGCCGGGCGGTGGAGGGCGAGGTCGTTCTGGTGGTCGAGGACGAGGCGGCCGTTCTGGAGATGGCGGTCGAGAGCCTGTCCGAACTCGGCTACCGCACCCTCACCGCCACCCATGCGGCCGAGGCGCTGGAGCGTCTGAAGGGGCCGGAGCGGATCGACATCCTGTTCTCGGACGTGGTGATGCCGGGCGGCATGAACGGGGTCGAACTCGCCACCCATGCCCGGACGCTGCGTTCCGGCCTGCGGGTGCTGCTCGCCTCCGGCTATACCGGCTCGGCCCTCGGCGAGCAGGGTGTCCCCGTGGACCTGCCGCTCCTCAACAAGCCGTATCGGCGCGAGGATCTCGCCGACAAGCTACGTCTGGTGATGGGCGGGCGCTGACACCCGTCGGGGTTCGTCAGCGCCGCGTCACGCGTCTCAGAGCTTGGGCAGCATCCGGTCGCTGATGATGCGTCGCTGGATTTCGCTGGTGCCCTCGAAGATCGTGGTCAGCCGCGCGTCGCGCCAGTAGCGCTCGACCCGGCGCTCCGTGGTGTAGCCGTTGCCGCCATGGAGCTGCATCGCCTGGTTGGTCACCCGCACGGCCATCTCGGTACAGACGAGTTTGACCATCGCCGATTCGCTCTCCGCCGGTTCGCCGGCATCGAGCAGATGCGCGACCTGGTTCCAGAAGGCGCGTGCTTGCGCGATATCGGCCGCCATGTCGGCGAGCGCGAAACGCAGGGCCTGGAAATCGCCAATCGGATGACCGAACTGCTCACGCTCCTGCAGGTAGGCCTGGGTGTCCTCCAGCGCCGCCCGGGCGACGCCGACCGCGCGGGCCGCCGTGTGCACCCGCGCGATGTTGAGGCCGCGCTGGACCGAGGCGAAGCCACCCGAATCCGCATCCGCGCCCTGGTCGCCATAGAGTCCGGTCAGACGGTCGCTCTCCGGCACCCGCACGCCGTCGAGATCGAGTTCGAAGGTCAGGAAGCCGTGATATCCGATCTTGTCGATCACCCGGCCGGTCATCCCGGGCGGGAAGGTCCCGGGCTCCTTGACCACCAGGAAAGGCTCCAAACCGGCCGAGCGCGGCTCGCCGGGCTCCGGGTCGCGGGTACGGGCCAGAACCTCGACGAAGTCCGCCGCCTTGGCGAAGCCCGCCCAGCGCTTGGTTCCCGTGAGGACCCAGGTGTCGCCGTCGCGCACCGCCCGGGTCTGCACGCCGGCCAGATCGGAGCCCGCCGTCGGCTCGGACAGCGCGATGCCGCCGATCCACTGACCCCGGGCGGATTTCTCGAGGAGGCTCCGGCGCCGCTCCGGATCGAGAGTCTGGGTGCCGAGACCCTGGCCGCGAGCCAGGATGCTGCCGACCGAGAGCCAGGCGCGGGCCAGTTCCTCGGATACAAGGCAGTACTCGAACACCCCGAGGCCGAGGCCGCCCTGCTCGGCCGGAATGGTGATGCCGAACCAGCCCTTGGCCGCCATCCGGTCGATGAGGGTCCGCGGCATCTCCGCCTTCTGCGGGTCGAGTTCGTCGGCCAGTGGCATGACGACGTCTCTGGCGAAGGCCCGCGCCTCCGCCTGGAGCGCCGCGCGCGCCTCGGTGCGCCACGGCGGCAGCAGGTCCGGCGGAGAAGGGTCCACGCGATCGGGCTTGGCCATCCTGTTCCCCCCTCGGTTGCATGGGTTCGACCGGTCCCCGTCTTCCGGGTTCCTGCCGGGTTCCTGCCTTGTGTGCGGGGAAGCTAGAGCGATCCGGTCCGATGTCGACCGCTGGCGCAGGCCTCCCGGTCGCCGGGGACCGGGCCCGCCGATGAGGCGGGGCGAGCGAATCCCTGCGGATCATGGATCGGACGGCTCACGGTTAGGCCGGATTACGCGATGCGACGGATCGCGCAATGTTATGTACCCGACACAACGGAGTGCGTTGCGCCTGCCGGCCGATCCGCGTAGGCACCGCATTCCGGGTCGGCACGGCGGGGCTGTCAGCAGGGAGCGAATGTCTTGAGCCTGACCTTAGAATCGCCACCGGCCGAGGCCCTGACGGCCTGCGACCGAGAGCCGATTCACCGGCTCGGGACGATCCAGCCTCACGGGTTCCTCATCGCTTTCCGGATTGCCGACGGTCGGATCGTCGAGGCGAGCGCAAATGTGCCGGGCGGGATCGAACGGGTGCTCGGACGCCGCTTCGCCGAAGTCTTCCCGAGCCTGGACGGGCTTCTGCCGCGGGATTTTGGCGAGAGCGCGCGCGACGGCGCGCAATATCTGCGCACCGTGACGCTGGAAACACCCGAAGGTCTCGGGGCCTACGATCTCGCGGTTCATTGTCCGGGCGACCTGGGTTCGGGCGATCCTGCTGCGGGCGATCCTGCTGCGAGCGATCTTGCCGTCCTCGAATTCGAGGCGGTCCCGAACGCGCTCGCCTCCGAGCACAGCCTGGACGCGCTCTATCCGCGCCTCAGCCGCTTCGTCGAGGGCCTGCACGAGGCCGCCTCCGTGGCGGAGTTGTGCGATCTCGTGGCGGTCGACATCCGCCACATCACAGGCTTCGACCGAACCCTGGTCTACCGGTTCGACCGCGACTGGCACGGTACCGTCATCGCCGAGGACGGGAACGGCGCCCTGCCCTCCTATCTCGACCTGCGCTTCCCCGCGACCGACATTCCGGCCCAGGCCCGGGAACTCTACCGTCGCAATCGCCTGCGGATCATCCCGGATGCGGGCTATCGGCCGGTGCCGATCCTGCGGGAGGCCGCGCTCGCCGACGCTGAGCCCTTCGACCTCAGCCAGTCGATCCTGCGCAGCGTCTCGCCGGTGCATGTCGAATATATGCGCAACATGGGCACGATGGCATCGATGTCGGTGTCGATCCTGGTCGACGGTGCGCTCTGGGGCCTGATCTCCTGCCACAATCGCGAGGCCCGCCGGGTGCCTCTTCAGGCCCGCAACGCCTGCGACTTCCTCACCCGCATCTTCGCGCTGCAGCTCGCCGCCAAGGAGCGCGGTGCCGAGGCCGAGCAGCGCCTGCGGCTGGGGGCGATCCAGGCCCAGCTGCTGGGCTATATGGCGGAGGAGGAGAACTTCGTCGACGGCCTGCTGCAGCATCCCGACGACGTGCTGGCCCTGGCCGGCGCCTCCGGAGCGGCGGTGATCACCTCCGACAGCTGCCGGCTGATTGGGGCGACCCCGCAGGAACCCGAGGTTCGGGCGATCTACCAGTGGTTGTCCAGCGGCCCCGGCGGTGCGGATCTCGTCGTCACCGACTTCCTCGGCGAGGCCTATCCTCCGGCGCGGGCCTTCGCCGCGCGGGCAAGCGGCCTCCTGGCGATCTCGATCTCGCAGAAATACGCCAGCTACGTGTTGTGGTTCAGGCCGGAGGTGGTGCGCACCGTCAAGTGGGGCGGTGATCCCACCAAGGCGGCGGTGCCTGATCCGGCCGGTGGGCCGCAGCGCCTGCACCCGCGCAAATCCTTCGAGACCTGGAAAGAGACGCTGCAGGGCCGCTCCCTGCCCTGGTCCCGTGCCGAGACCGACGCAGTGAAGGATCTTCGGACCTCCGTGCTCGGCATCGTGCTGCGCCGGGCGGAGGAACTCGCCTCCCTCAGCGAGGAACTGCAGCGCTCCAATAAGGAGCTGGAGGCGTTCTCCTACTCGGTCAGCCACGATCTGCGCGCGCCCTTCCGGCACATCGTCGGCTATTCGGAGCTGCTGCGCTCGCGCGAGGGCAGCCGCCTGTCCGAGAAGGGCCGGCACTACATCGACACCATCGTGGAGGCCGCTTTCTCGGCCGGCACCCTGGTGGACAACCTGTTGCGCTTCTCGCAGATGGGCCGCAACGCCCTGAACCCGGTCACGGGCGACCTCAATGCCCTGGTCGAAGAGGTTCGCCGCTCGACCCTGCGGGACGCTGGACCGGACCGGACCATCCATTGGACGGTGGGGCCGCTCGGCCGGGTCCATGCCGACCCGGTGATGCTGCGCCTCGTCATCGAGAATCTGCTTTCGAACGCCATCAAGTACACCCGGCACCGGGCCGAGGCGACGATCGAGATCGGGCGCCTTGAGGCGCCGACGACCGGCCTCGATCCGGAAGGCGCCCCCTCCGGTCAGGCGGTGTTCTTCGTCCGCGACAACGGCGTCGGGTTCGACATGGCCTATGTCGGCAAGTTGTTCGGCGTGTTCCAGCGCCTTCACCGGGTCGAAGAGTTCGAGGGGACTGGCATCGGCCTTGCCAACGTCCGCCGCATCGTCGAGCGCCACGGCGGCCGCACCTGGGCCGAGGGTGCGGTGGATGCTGGCGCGACTTTCTACTTCACCCTTCCGACACCGACTCCGGTCCCCAATCCGAATGCCGGGGGCAGGTCCCGTTCGCCGAGGAATTCGAGGGAAGCACGCTGAGCCATGGCGGACCTGAAGCCGATCCTCCTCGTCGAGGACAATCCCAACGACATCGAACTCACCCTCGCGGCGCTGGAGAAGAGCCAGCTCGCCAATGAGATCGTCATCTGTCGCGACGGTGCCGAGGCCCTGGATTTTCTGTACCGCCGCGGCGCCTACGAGATGCGGGACAGCCGTGATCCTGCGGTGGTGCTTCTCGACCTCAAGCTGCCGAAGGTGGATGGCCTGGAGGTCCTGGCCCAGGTCAAGGGCGATATCCGCACCCGCGCGATCCCGGTGGTGATGCTCACATCCTCGCGCGAGGAGACCGATCTGGTGCGGTCCTACGATCTCGGCGTGAACGCTTTCGTGGTCAAGCCTGTTGGGTTCACGGAATTCTTCGAGGCGATCCAGGATCTCGGCGTGTTCTGGGCGGTGCTGAACGAGCCGCCGCCGCACCGTGGAGGAGGATGGCCATCGAACACGTGACGCAGCGCGATCCGGATCGGGAGATGCAGGACGGCTTCGGATCGGAGCCGTTGAGAATCCTTCTCCTGGAAGACAGCGACCTCGACACGGAACTGCTCGGCGCGGTGCTCGACGATCTGGGCCACCCCTACGACCTCGACCGGGTGATGACCGCGGCCGACTTCACCACTGCGGCCGACCGGTGCGAGCACCACCTCATCCTGGCCGATTACGTGTTGCCGACCTTCGACGGCCTCAGCGCCCTGGCGATCGCCCGCGCCCGCTGCCCCGGAATCCCTTTCGTGTTCGTATCCGGGACGCTCGGTGAGGATGTCGCTGTGGAGGCCCTGAAGCGCGGGGCCACCGATTACGTCACCAAACAGCGCCTCGACCGCCTGCCCCGCACCATCATGCGGGCGCTCGCCGAGGCGCGCGCCTATGCCGAGCGTGAGCGCGCCCTGCGCGACCTGCGCCACCTCAACGAGACCCTGGAGGCGCGGGTCGAGGCCCGGACCAGCGAACTCGCGGCCAGCAATGCCGAGCTGCATCGCCAGATCGTCGAGCGCGAGCGGGTCGAGGAAGCTCTGCGGCAGGCCCAACGCCTGGAGGCGGTCGGGCAGCTCACCAGCGGCGTTGCCCACGACTTCAACAATCTCCTCACGGTGATCTCCGGCAACATCGCCTTCCTGGAGCGGGTGGTGAACGACGAGCGCTCGCAGCGCCGCCTGACGATGATGCGCGGAGCCGCCGACCGGGGCGCTCGCCTCACCGCCCAGCTCCTCGCCTTCTCGCGGCGGCAGCGTCTCGAGCCGACGCCGGTGGAGCTGAACCAGACCGTCTCCTCCATGCGCGACCTGCTTCAGAGCTCGATCGGCGGGGCGGTACGGATCGAGATGACGCTGCAATCCGACCTGTGGTCGGCCCTCGTCGATGCGACGCAGATCGAACTCGTGATCCTGAATCTCGCGATCAACGCCCGCGATGCCATGGCGGTGGGCGGTTGCCTCACCATCGAGACCGCCAATGTCAGCCTGACCCCGGCTCCGACCCGCGCCGAGGAGCCGGCCCCCGGCGAGTACGTGATGCTGGCGGTGAGCGACACCGGCACCGGCATCGCCCCCGAGGTCCTG
Source organism: Methylobacterium sp. 37f (assembly GCF_023093475.1). Classification (NCBI taxonomy): domain Bacteria; kingdom Pseudomonadati; phylum Pseudomonadota; class Alphaproteobacteria; order Hyphomicrobiales; family Methylobacteriaceae; genus Methylobacterium; species Methylobacterium sp. 37f. Next base: position 53,158 of record NZ_JAGHKN010000027.1, on the reverse strand, counting down.
GCCCGGGTCTTCGAGCCGTTCTTCACCACAAAGGCGGTCGACAAGGGCTCGGGCCTCGGCCTCGCTCAGGTCTACGGCTTCGTCAAGCAGTCCGGCGGCGGCGTCCGCATCGACACTCGGCTTGGCGAGGGAACGTCCGTCCGGGTCTACCTTCCGCGTGCCGAGGGCGGGTCCGACGCCGCCGAGAGTCCGGCTCCGGGGATCGACTGCGCCGCGCAGCGCAGCGCAGGGGACCGGCCCGTGGTGCTGGTGGTCGACGACGACAGCGCGGTCCGCGAGGTCACCACCACCATCCTGTTCGAGGCCGGCTATCAGGTCCGCGAGGCGGGCTCCGGCCTCGCCGCCCTCGCCTCCCTGGAGGGGGATCCCTGCGTCGACCTGATCGTGCTCGACTTTGCCATGCCGGGCATGAACGGCGCCGAGGCGGCCTGCGAGATCCGGCGGCGCTGGCCGCACCTTCCGGTGATGTTCGTGACCGGCTACGCCGACACCACCGCCCTGATGCAGGCGGGCGAGGTCGGCGCCGACCGCATCGTCCAGAAGCCGTTCCAGGACGGCGAACTCCACCGCAAGGCGGCGGCGATCCTGGCCGGCAGGCCCGCCCCGGCGGCCCTGCGGCTCGTCTCGAGCCGCAACTCGGCCTGAAAGCCCATCCGGCAAGTCATCAGGCGCGTTCAAGCCTTCGGACGAGGATCATGACGGCTGCGGCGTTGAGGAAGGCTTGAGTCGAGGCGAGGGTCGCTTCGAGGGCCGTCTCTCCGCCCGCGTGTCTGCCGCGTATCGAAGTTGGTACCACGGCGCGCGCGGCTCTTCGTCGCCACAATTCCCGCTCCGCGCACCCAGAACCGCGAAGCTCAGTGGATGTCCACCCTCGTCGGTGCATCGCCTTGCGACGCCGGGGCGTTCGCCGGCATCCCGTCCGGCGGGGCGATGCCGGGATCGATGGGCCGGCGCGCGAGATCGACATCGTGCGCGGCAAGATCGGCGTCGTGCGCGGCGAGATCGGCTGGTGTGATCACCGCGCGGTCGATGGCCTCGCCCAGGGCGGCGGCCGAGAGGTGCAGGATCTCGCAGCGACGGTTGCTCACGATCCGACCGTTGCCGGGCGTCGACGGGGCGAGCAGGCGCGCGAAGCCGATGCCGGCGCCGGGTTCGAGCCGGCGGGAGGTGTGGCGCGGCGCCTCGGCCAGGAAGACCTCCCGGTCGGGTTCGTCCTGGATATGGCTCGCCAGGGCGAGGTGCAGCAGGCGCGGGTCGTCGGTCCGCGTGGCATAGCCGTGCGCCAGGGCGTAGGCGTAGGGGCCGAGATGACGGGCGGCGCGCTCCCCGATGACGGCGAGGGGCGCTGCGGCCATCCGGACGGTGCCGTGCTCGTCCGGCCCGTCATCCATCAGACGGGCGAGCTGCGCGCGTTCCGCGTCGAGGCGCGCCTCGCGTTCCTCGCGCGCCGAGCCGCGCAGGAGGAGGGCCGCGCCGCCTCCCAGGGCGATCTCTTCGCCGGGGCCGTAGCTCCGGCGTTCGCCGAAGGGCAACAGGCGGGCGACGAGATCCTGGGCGAGGCGCGGCAAGGGGGCGACGAGGTGCCCGTCGTCCCGAGGCGGAACGCCCCAGCCCGCCATCGCAATGCCCTTGCGGGATAGGGCATACCAGAGGCGGACCTGCAGGTTCGAGGCGATGTTGCTCCGCTCCAGGCATTCCAGCGTGTAGTAGCGGGCGCCGTAGCGCAGGAAGCCGCGCTCCGGATCGGGGCCCAGGAGGACCGCCGAGGGCGGAAACGCCAGGTGGATCTTCGGCACACCGCTGCGGAGCACATCCTCGGTCACGGCCAGCACATCCATCGGCGGGACGTGGGAGCGGACCGCGAAGAAGACCGTGTGTCGGGACGGCTGCCCACCGGGGACGATCTCCACGGCATCCGTCGTCAGCCCGTTATTGGGCAGGACGATGCGGGTGTTGTTGCTCGTCCTGAGGAACACCGAGCGCCACTTGAGTGCGACGACCTCGCCCTCGATCGGGCCCTTGAAGATGTAGTCGCCGACCCGGAGCTGGCGTTCGAGTTCGAGCGAGAGGCCGGTGAACAGGTTGCCGAGGGTCGCCTGGAGAGCCAGGCCGAGGATCAGGGTGACGACGGCCGAGGTCGCCAGCAGACTGGTGACGTTGAGACCCAGGGCGTAATGCAGCCATCCCAGCGCGGTCGCTGCATAGATCACCATGGCCAGCATGGTGTGCAGCCGGTCGGAATGACTCCCCAGACGCGCGCGCGCGGCGAGCAGGCGCAGCAGCGCCCGTTCGAGCAGCCGGGCCAAGGCGAGGGCGCTGAGACCCGTCGCGAGGGCGGGCAGGAGAGTCTTGGCGAGGCCGTCGTCGGGCGCCACCGTGAAGTCGAGCAGCCAGACGAGGGCGGCCAGCGCGATGAAGACGAGGGTGGACATGGGGCCGCCGGTTCCGTCAGGCGTCGGAGCGCGGGCGCGACGAGCGCGTCGCCGCGTCGAGGCTGGTCTTCAGCCGCGTGATGGAGCGTTCAAGATCGTGGAACTGCCCGTCGAGCTCCCGGCCGCGCCGCTGCGGCGCCGGCCCCAGGTTCAGGCTGACGGATTGGGCCACGCCCGTGATGGTCTCAAGCGGCCCCGTCACGTAGCGGCGCAGCAGCAGCAGGAAGATGGCCGTCGTCAGGACGAAGACGCAGACGAGGGACCCCACCGTGGTCAGGACCCCGTTGAGGGCGCGCGTCACGATCGGGCTCTTGGGGACCTCGACGAGCTGAATGCCGATCACATCCCCGAGTTGCCAGTTGAAGCCGTTGCCCGCCCCGTACTTGGCGACCATGGCGGCCGGTGCCGCCTCGGGGGTGGAGTGGCATTCCAGGCAGGCCGGGTCGGTCAGCCGCAGGGGCCGGCTCACATAGAAGCGTTTGACGGTCGCGGTCCCGGTCTCTCCCGAGAGCTCCGTCCGGGCCGGGTTCTCCTGGAACGCCCGGAACAGGCCGACCTCCCAATCGGCTGCGCGGTCGGCCGTGTTGGTCGGATTGAGCGACCGCTCATGATAGCTGTAATCCGGAAATTCCTTCTGGAGCCCGGCCAGGGTCTTCTGCGCGCCGTAGGACGGCACCGATTGCGGATGGAAATGGGCTTTGTCGTCGAGTTGCTTGATCAGCGGCGCCACCTCCTGCGCCGTGTAGCGGCGCACGGACAGGGCGATGGTGAGGAGAACGCTGGCCTTCTCCTGCATCTCCTCCTGCGCCTGGCGGAACTCGAGGGTGAAGGAGATGTAGCCCGCGATGCCCACGCCCAGGGCGAAGCAGAAGGCGAGGATCAGACCGAATCGAGCCTCGATGCGCATGCAAGCCCTGTTCAAAAAACGGCCCCGGGCCTGCGCGGCCACAACCGGGCCGGCGCCACACGGGGCCTTCGACACTGTGATCGCGCATCGAGCCTGTGCCGATGCCGCCTGGACGCGCCGGGAGAGCGACGCTGCAACATCCAATCACGTCATGTCGGATTAATGAACCCGGCCGCCCAAGATCCGGTAAAATTCAGTCTCGTGTGTCCGGCGCACCATGGTCAGCCGAGACGGGATCGTGTTGTTCGCCGATGTTAAGTGAGGTTTTGAGGTTGGGCGGTCACGTGTCGCGCGATGACTTCTTTCAGGATTGCGGCTTTTGAAGCAATGGTGTTTTGCCTGGCGCAAAAGTCGAAGTCTTCGAAAATAAGATTTCGAAATATGCCGGCGTTCATCCGGTAAGTCGTCAGGCGCGTCCAAGCTTGCGGACAAGGATCATGACGGCCGCGGAACGGAAGGCCTTGGCGACGAATGGAAAACTCCGACGTGACAGGCACGACATCGGTCCGGTGTCATCCCGGCCCCTCGAACCCGCACCACCCCTGATCGGACGGGCTCCGAAGGGCCGACGCGAGGCCGATCAGAGACCCTGGGCCAGCACCGTGCGGGCGTCGGTCCAGGACACCGTCCCGTAGCGACCGTTGTCGAGCGGCGCCAGCTTGCCCCGCCCGCTCGCCATGTCGCGCAGGTACTGCATGCCCTGCCAGGCCGGAAAGACGGCGTCGCTTGCCGGGGTCAGAGCGCGCACCACGCGGATCAGCAGCCCGAGCCGACCGAGTCCCCCGGCCCGCCACAGCCCGAAGGGTCTGCCGGTCAGGTCGGACATGGTCGCGGCCAGTTCGCGGGCCGTCACCACGTCTCCGGCGATGCGCAGGAAGCGCGGCGCTGCGGGGTCGAGGGCGGCCGACGCGGTGTAGCGCGCGACGTCGTCCTTCGTGGTGAAGTCGAAGAGCTGGTCGGCATCGCCCCAGTACAGGACCTTGCGCGGCCGTTGCAGCACGATCGGGGCGTCCCCCGTCAGCAGGTCCGCGAAGGCCCCGTTGAGGATCGAGGTCGCACGGATCGGGGTTCGGTCGACCCGCGCCATGAAGGCGCGGCGCAGGTCGAGGTTGCGATTGTCGCCGGGCTGGGTTCCGGTGAAGTCGAGGGAGAAATCCGACGGAATGAAGCGCGGCACCCCGGCCGCCACCGCCGCGTCGAGCAGGCGCCCCTGGGCGTCGCGGATGACCGGCTCCAGGCCGTTGAGGGCGGAGACGACGCAGTCCGCGCCGCGACAGGCCGCCACGAGGGCGGCCGCATCCGCGTAGTCGACGGCGACCGCCGTCACGCCGGGCACGGGGACCGTGGAGCCGCTCCGCACCAGCGCCCGGACCTGGACGCCGCGGGCCAAAAGGGCCGTTGCGATACGGCCGCCGAGATCGCCTCCGATCCCCGCGAGGGCGACGGTCTGTGCGTCGGCGGGCAGGTCTGACGGTGTGGAGATCATGGACGGCCGTGGTGCTCCATCGGCGAAACCCGTTCCTGGCACGAGCCGGGACGCCGCTGCGCCTCAAGGTAGGGGCGGCGCCAGAAAATCCAGGCCGTTCAAGGAATCCAGGCCGTTCCGGAGATCCAGGCCGTCCCGCCTCAGAACCCGATCGCCAGCACGACCAGGGCGGCGAGCGTCGCCCCGATGGCCGGACCGGCGACGGGGATGAGCGCGTAACCCCAATCCGAGTCGCCCTTGCCGGCGATGGGCAGGATCGCGTGGGCGAGACGGGGACCGAGGTCGCGTGCCGGATTGATCGCGTAGCCCGTGGTTCCTCCGAGCGACAGGCCGATGCCCCACACCACCATACCGATCAGGTAGGGCGCGAGCCCCGTCGGAATGGAGCCCGCCGCGCCCACGCTTCGCGACAGCAGGGCGCCGACGATGAGGATCAGCAGGAAGGTCCCGACGATCTCGCTCACCCAGTTCGCGATGGGGTGGCGAATGGCAGGATCGGTGCAGAAGCAGGCCCGCTTCGCGCCCTGATCCGCGGTGACGGCCCAGTGCGGCAGGTAGTGCAGCCAGACCACGGTGGCCCCCAGGAAGGCGCCGATCATCTGGGCCGGCACGTAGGTGACGAGCGTGTCCCAGCGGCCCGAGGTGATGGCCGCCGCGAGGGTGACGGCCGGGTTGATGTGGGCATCCGGGCTGCCCGCTGCGGTCGCGACGAAGATGCCGGCCAGCACGGCGAAGGCCCATCCGGCGGTGATGGCGATCCAGCCGGCACCCTCCGCTTTCGAGCCGCGCAGGAGCGCGCCCGCCACCACCCCGTTGCCGAGGATGATCAGCACCATCGTGCCCAAGAGTTCGCCCAGGAATGGCGACGTCATGGCGTGTCCTCCGACGTGGTCTGTAAGGGAATCCGTGAGCGCGCGATCGCGCGGGCCTGCCTGCGGCGCCCGCCTCAATCGTCCTGCATGTCCCAGTCGAAGGCGCGCTTCACCGCCCGCTTCCAGGTCGCGGTGATGCGTCGGCGCTGGGCCGCCTCCATGTTGGGCTCCCATCGGCGGTCGACGCCCCAGTTGCGGACGAGGTCGTCGGTGCTCTTCCAGTAGCCGGTGGCGAGGCCGGCGGCGTAGGCGGCCCCTAGGGCCGTGGTCTCGGCCACCTTCGGGCGGACCACCGGCACGTCGAGGATATCGGCCTGGAACTGCATCAGGGTGACATTGGCGACCATGCCGCCATCCGAGCGCAATTCGCGTACGGGAATGCCCGAATCCGTTTCCATCGCCTCCAGCACCTCATGGGTCTGGAAAGCGGTGGCCTCCAGGCAGGCGCGGGCGATGTGGCCGCGATTGGCATAGCGGGTCAGGCCGATGATCAGCCCGCGGGCGCCCTCGTTCCAGTGCGGAGCGTACAGGCCGGAGAAGGCGGGCACGAAATAGACGCCGCCATTGTCCTCCACGGTGGTGGCCAGGCGCTCCACCTCGGCGCTGTCCTGAATCATGTGCAGGTTGTCGCGCAGCCACTGCACCAGGGCGCCGGTGATCGCGATCGAGCCTTCGAGCGCGTAGACCGCCGGCTGTCCGTCGAGCTTGTAGCCGAGGGTGGTGACGAGGCCACAGGTGGAGGGCACGGGTTTTTCGCCGGTGTTCATCAGGGCGAAGCAGCCGGTGCCGTAAGTGTTCTTGGCCTCGCCGGGCTGGAAGCAGGTCTGGCCGAACAGGGCCGCCTGCTGGTCGCCCAGGATGCCGGCGATCGGCACGCCCGCGAAGGGCACGCGGGTCTCGCCATAGACCTGGGACGAGGAGACGATGTCGGGCAGCATCGCCCGCGGGATGGCGAAGGTCGCCAGCATGCCGTCGTCCCAGGCCAGGGTCTCGAGGGACATAAGCTGGGTCCGGCTGGCATTGGTCACGTCGGTGACGTGAAGGCCGCCCTCGGGGCCGCCGGTCAGGTTCCACACGAGCCAGGTGTCGATGTTGCCGAACAGGACATCCCCGGCTTCGGCCTTCTCCCGCGCGCCGTCCACGTGGTCGAGGAGCCAGCGCAGCTTCAGGCCGGAGAAGTAGCTCGCCAGCGGCAGGCCGGTCAGCGCCCGGAAGCGGTCGCGTCCGCCGTCCCTGGCGAACTCGGTGACCAGCCGGTCGTTCCGGGTGTCCTGCCAGACCAGGGCGTTGTGCAGCGGTTCGCCGGTCCGCCGGTCCCAGATCAGCGTGGTCTCGCGCTGGTTGGTGATGCCGATCGAGAGCAGATCCTTCGGCGTCAGGCCGGCCGCGTCGAGGGCGTCCCGCATCACGTCCTGCGTATTGCGCCAGATTTCGAGTGGATCGTGCTCCACATGGCCGGGCCTCGGATAGAGCTGTGCGTGCTCCCGCTGCTTGCAGACGATGAGGTGTCCTTCCCGGTCGAAGACGATGAAGCGACTGCTGGTGGTGCCCTGGTCGATGGCGCCGACATACTGGGTCATGGCTGTCTTCCTCCCTCGGACGGGTGCGTCGCTCGTGTCCCGGGCCGGTCTTCAGGCCGGCTCCGGACGGCAGCGGGTGGTTCTGTTCGTGCTGCTCCGGGTCTTCCGTCCCGGTATCTCTGATTTCCTGGTGTCTTTGATTTCCCGGTACCTTTGGTTTCGATGTCTCTGCGGTTCCGACGTGTCGAAGGCCGTCTCAGGCCGCCTCGGCCCGGCGGCTCAGGTAGGCGGTGAGACGTGCGGCGCTGTCCGGGCCGGTGCGCAGACCGAGCTTCGAGCGCCGCCACAGGATGTCCTCGGTGGTTCGCACCCACTCGACTCGGACGAGATAATCGACCTCCGCCGCCGTCAGACCGCCGTCGAAGGCTTCCCCGAGATCCGCAAGGCTGCGCGCGCCCTTGACGATGGAGCGCGCCTCGGTGCCGTAGGCCCGGGCAAGGCGCTTGGCGGTCTCGGTCGGCAGGAACGGGGCCTCGCGGGAGAACGCCGCCAGGAAGGTGTCGAAATCGGCCTCCGGCATCCCCCCGCCCGGTAGGATGGCATCCCCGGTCCAGGGCCGTTTCAGATTCGGAAAATGCGGTGCGATCTTCTCGATGGCGTGCTCCGCCAGGCGCCGATAGGTGGTGATCTTGCCGCCGAAGACAGAGAGCGCGGGGGCCTGCCCGCCCGAATCTTCGAGGTCCAGCACGTAGTCTCGGGTCACCGCCGAGGCGTTGGCTGCCGCATCGTCGTAGAGCGGGCGCACGCCGGAATAGCTCCACACCACGTCCCCGGGACCGATGGATGTCGTGAACGAACGGTTGATGCAGTCGCACAGATAGCGCGTCTCTTCGTCGGAGATGGCCACCGGTCCGGGCTCGTTCGCGTAGGGAACGTCCGTGGTGCCGATCAGCGTGAAGTCGCGCTCATAGGGAATTGCGAAGATGATGCGCTTATCGGGTTGCTGCAGGATGTAGGCCTGATCGCCCTCGTAGAGCTTGCGCAACACGATGTGGCTGCCCTTGATCAACCGGACCGCCGCGCGGCTGTTGACGCCCAGCGTCGTGCCCAGGGTCTCGCTGACCCAGGGTCCGGCGGCGTTGACGACGGCCCTGGCCCGAAGGGTCTCGGTCTGTCCGGACGCCTCGTCGCGCAGCGTCGCCGTCCAGGTCCCGTCGATGCGTCGGGCCGTTTCGACGCCGGTGCGGGTGCGGATCTCGGCGCCCCGCGCTCGGGCATCCATGGCATTGAGCACGACGAGGCGGCTGTCCTCGACCCAGCAGTCGGAATAGACGAAGCCCTTGCTCAGACGATCCTGCAACGGGGCGCCCAGGGGCGATGTTCGCAATCGAACCATCGTCGACCCCGGCAGCGTCCGCAGGCGGGCGAGGTGGTCGTACAGGAATAGGCCGACCCGCAGCATCCAGGCCGGACGCAGCCCCTCGTCGTGCGGCAGCACAAAACGCAGCGGCCAGATGATGTGGGGCGCCAGGCGCAGCAGGCGCTCCCGCTCGGCCAGGGCTTCGCGCACCAGGCGGAACTCGTAATATTCGAGGTAGCGCAGGCCGCCATGGATCAGTTTCGTACTGGAAGACGACGTGAATTCAGCCAGATCCCCCCGTTCGCAGAGCAGGACCGACAAACCGCGCCCGGCGGCGTCGCGGGCGATACCGGTGCCGTTGATGCCACCCCCGATGACGAGCAGATCGTAGGGGGCCCCCGGCCCCCGTACGTTCGAAACTGTCGTCATGGTTCTCCTCCGACTCGCGTCTGTTGCTCGAGTCGGAAGAATATTGCTTTGCGCCGTGATTTTCGCAAGCGAAAACTGACGTTCGTTACGGTTCGTCCGCTCCCGCCACGGCCAGCGTCACGCCGTGGCGCTCCATCAGGGCGATGATCTCGGGAGGCGGCAACTGGTCGGTGAAGAGGGTGTCGATCTGTTCGAGGCGGCCCACCTCCACCATGGGACGACGGCTGAACTTGGTGTGATCCGCCACCAGGAAGGTCTGGCGGGCATGCTGCAGGATGGTCTGGGTCGCCCGCACCTCCTCGTAATCGTAATCGAGGAGCGCCCCGTCGGCGTCGATGCCGCTGATGCCGATCACCGCGACATCGACCCGGAACTGGCTGAGGGTGTCGCAGGTGAGCTGGCCCAGCACCGCCCCGTCGCGGTTGCGCATGGTGCCGCCCGCCACGACGATGCGAAAGGCGGTGGTCGCCGCCAGCCCGATGGCCACGTTGAGGTTGTTGGTGATGATGCTGAGGTCGTCGTGCTGCGCCAGTTCCCGTGCCACGGCCTCGGTGGTGGTGCCGATGTTGAGGAAGACCGAGCAGTGCGAGGGGATCCGGCCTGCTGCGAGCCGGCCGATCCGTGCCTTCTCGGACAACAGAGTGGTGCGCCGGTCGGCGTAGTCGATGTTCTCGACGCTGGACGGAAGGCCGCCGCCGCCGCGGTAGCGTTCCAGCCGGCCCGCGGCGCTGAGCTCGTTGAGATCGCGCCGGATGGTCTGGACCGTGACGGCGAACTGGCTCGCCAGGGCTTCGATCGTCATGAAGCCGCGTTGGCGTATGGCCGCCACGATCGCGGCGCGGCGACTCTCCACGGCCGATGTCTCGGTGCTTGTTCTTCGCTCCAGGCCACCCCGCTCGGTCAGACGGTTCATGGAGCCTCCGGTCGCAATCCTGGGATACCAAGTTACACAGGTATGTTCGCAAACGAAACCGGCCGTCGGCCTGGACCGCGTCATGGCTGCGATCCGGTTCCAAGCCGAAATGCTGGCGCTGTCCAGCGACCAAATTCCGAACGCGAGCGATGTCGTCGGCCCGGGGCTTGGCCCTCTACCGGAGGCCAGCGCGGGGCATGCCGGCGCATTTGCGACCCCGCTGGCCGCTCGTCTATGCAGGCCGAGAGCGTCACCTTCGATCCGAGGCGGCCCTGCCCGTTTCCGTCCAATCTCTTCCTCTCACGAAACAATTCTCATGAGCGGCCACAGCGCGTGACGTCCGGAACCGCAGAACCGCGCCCTGCACCGCGCGCGCCGACGCTGGCCGGAAACATGGCGCTGGGTTTTACCCAGATCGTCCTGTGGGGCGGGTCCTTCTTCTTGATGGCGGTGGTGGCCGACCCCATCGTGGGCTCGACCGGCTGGCCTCAAGGCGTGGTGGTGAGCGCCCTGTCCCTGGCAATCCTGGTCTCGGGGCTGTGTTCGCCCTGGGTCGGGCGGAGGATCCGCCGGCACGGCGGTCGCCCGGTGCTGATCGCCGGCACCCTGACCCTCGCGCTCGGGCAGGTGGGTCTTGCCCTCGCGCCGAACCTGCCGGCCTTCCTGCTCGCCTGGGTGGTCATTGGCCTTGGCATGGCCGGTGCCCTCTACGATCCGCTCTTTGCCGCGATCGGGCAGGCCTATGGCGCAGCGGCGCGGAGCGCGATGACCCAGATCGCGATCGCGTCCGGCTTTGCCATCACCTTATGCTGGCCCGCAACGAGCTTTCTCGTCGATGCGCTCGGTTGGCGCCTGACCTGTGTCGTCTACGCCGCGCTGGCGGTCGTCCTGGTGGTGCCGCTCTTCGCCTTTGCCCTGCCGGCCGGGACCCGGACCGAGCCCTCGCCGCCCGCCGCGAATGCTGCTCCGGGCAAGCCGGCAGCCCCCTGTCGCTTGCCGGGCGAGTGCATCCTCGCCGTCACCTTCACCAGCGCGGCGGTGATCATGACGGCGGTCTCGGTGCAATTGCTCCTCCTGCTTCAGGCGAAGGGCCTGACGGCCGGCACCGCCGTTGCGCTCAGCACGCTGATCGGACCCGCGCAGGTGGGCGCCCGCATCCTCGAACTCGTGTTCGGACGTCGGGCCCATCCCGCCTGGGCCCTGCTGGTGTCAAGCGGATGTGTCGGCCTCGGGCTCCTGCTTCTGGCCGTTGCGCCCGCCTTGGCATGGCTCGCGATCGTGCTCTACGGTGCCGGCAACGGCATGCGCACCGTCGTGCGCGGCACCCTGCCCCTGTCACTCTACGGTCAGCACGACTACGCCGCGGTGATGGGCCGTCTGGCGCGGATGCCGCTTCTGGGACAAGCGGCGACGCCGCTGGTCTGCGGCACCCTCTCCGCCTGGTTCGGACTCGATCTCCTGCTGGAGATTCTGCTGGCGATCGCCACGCTGAACATCCTCCTGTCGCTGATCGTCGCCCGCCGCACCCTCGGCGCCCAGGTCCGATAGCCGGTGAAGTCCGATAGGCGGTGGAGGTTGCGCGCGTCGGGCTTGGAAGGCCTGGCCGTGCGATTCAGGCGCATCGCCGGATGCTCAGCCGCAACATGATCCGTTTGCAGAAACGGGCCGAATTACTGGAATCGACGGACGACGGTGCGTTCCATGAGCAAGCCTAGGCAGAGAGATCCCGAACCCCAAGCCATGACGTAGAAATAATCGACCGTGACTCCGAGCGAGGGATTGTAGGCGAGTCGGACCCACTCGATGATCTGGACCACCGGATTCCATTTGAGAATTTCATAGATCTCGTTCGGAAGCATATGCGGTAAGAAAAACACGCCGGATGTCATGTATATCGAAATGGTGAATACAATATATCCCCATAGCCATCCAGGGAAGAATGACATGATGCCGATGTTGATGGCACCCATGCCAAGTCCCAGGAGAAGGGCCATGAGATAGCCTTCGATCGCCCGAGCCGGATCTTCAGGTATGGGGTCAACGCCTAGCAGCAAAAGTATCCCGATGATGATCAGCAAGCCCTGGAAGCCTTTTACGGTTTCAACAATGAACCGTGCGATCATAATGTCGAAGGATTTTACCTGTGGGTAGTACATCAACGGTTTATTGACGAGAATTGCCTTCATCGCTTCGCGCGACGTGTACTGAAAAACTAGAGCTGGAACGGCGCCGGTCGCAACGAACAGGATCGGGTTGTTGCCCATCGGGGATGGCATGTTGCGGAACAACATGACAGCAACCATCAGAAAGATGTGCGCCACGGGCCAAAGAACGACGACGACGTAGCCCCAGTAGGACGCGCCGAACCGCGTGCGCATGTCGCGTAGCATCAGGGCGCGAATGACCTCCGCGTACACCGCCAGATCGCTCCGTTTGGTGGATATGGGTGAGGTCGGTGGCAGCATGTCCGGTCCTGATTGGCGTGCGCTGAACAGCATAGCTGGGCACTTGGACCAAATTGTGGGTCAGGCACGAAGGCTGACGGCACCTCTGAAGGTCCATGACGCCCGATAAGGGCGGGGGCATGCGGTGTCACGGCGCCGTTCGCCTGGCTTGAGGCACGCCGACTGGATTTTGTTATGCACAGCTCGGCCTTAGGGAATCCGCCCATCGGATGATCGGCTTCGGTCGCGAGCCGCCGTGCCGCAACCTCCGGCCAATCTGCGGAGAACAGGCATCGCGGGTTTCGGATCTGGGGACGAGCCGGACATCGCAGATCAGGGGATGGCGACCCCGGTTGGGCTCGAACCAACGACCTGCCGCTTAGAAGGCGGCTGCTCTATCCAGCTGAGCTACGGAGTCAGGGGTGCCGGCCTCCATCTACCACCCGTCTCCGGATGTGTCATCCGCCGGGAGGACCCGGCGTTTCACGCCTTCTCAACCCGGGCGCGGCAGGATCGCGTCATGCTGAAGCTCTCGCCCCCGCGCGCCCTCACGTTCCTCCTGTCCCTCGTGCTGATCGGGCTGGCCATCGCCAGTCTGTCGCTGCGCATCCCGATGATCGGTCCGACCGTCGTCAAGTTCAGGGTCTGGTTCTTCGTCGCCGCCTACGTCCTTCTCGCCCTCGGCGTCGTCTCGAAGCGCCTTTAGGCTCGCCCCATCGCGCCCAGTCGGGCCACGATCCTTATGCGATCCTGATAAGAACGGACCGCGCGCCCTCTCGAACCCTAACGCCATTCCCGTCCATCCTGGTGGCCGACCGGATCGATCGTGACATCGCACGTTCGATCCGACGGACCGGATCGGACGCACCATGCTCGACATCGTCTTCCTCGCCGCCGGGCTCGCCTTCTTCGGGCTGGCCGCCGGCTATGCGCTGCTCTGCGAACGCCTCTGACACGGCTGCCAGGAGCCCCGCACCATGACCTTCGATCTGACCCTCGGCGCCCTCGTGACCCTCGGGCTGCTCGGTTACCTCGCCTACGCCCTCGTCCGCCCCGAGCGGTTCTGACGGCCGCGCCCAAAGCGATCCCCCCGGATCCTCCTCCAGGACGACGTTTCATGACACTCAACGGCTGGATTCAGGTCGCGCTGTTCTGCGCGGTCGTGCTGGCGCTCGTCAGGCCCCTCGGCGGCTACATGACGCGCGTCTTCCAGGGTGAGCGCACCCTGCTCTCTCCCGTGCTCGCCCCGGTCGAGAGGGGGCTCTACCGCCTCGCCGGTCTCGATGCCCGGGGCGAGCAGGGCTGGCGCGCCTATGCCCTCTCGATGCTGGGCTTCCATGCCCTCGGCTTTGCGGCCCTGTACGGCCTGCTGCGCCTGCAGGACGGATTGCCGCTCAACCCGGCCGGGCAAGGCACCGTGGCGCCGGATCTCGCCTTCAACACCGCGGCGAGCTTCGTCACCAACACCAACTGGCAGAATTACGGCGGCGAGAGCACGCTGTCCTATCTGTCGCAGATGCTGGGCCTGACCCACCAGAACTTCCTGTCCGCCGCCACCGGCATTGCCCTCGCGGTCGCGCTGGTCCGAGGGTTCAGCCGCGCCTCGGCTCGCACCATCGGCTCGTTCTGGGTCGATCTCACCCGCTGTACCCTCTACGTGCTGCTGCCGCTCTGCGTCCTCTACACCCTGTTTCTGGTTTCCCAGGGCGTCCCCCAGACCCTCGGACCCTCCATCGCGGCGACGACACTGGAGGGAGAGACCCAGACCCTCGCGCTCGGCCCGGTGGCGAGCCAGGTCGCCATCAAGATGCTGGGCACCAACGGCGGCGGCTTCTTCAACGCCAACGCCGCCCATCCCTTCGAGAACCCGACCGCCCTGTCGAACTTCGTCCAGATGGTCTCGATCTTCGCCCTCGGGGCGGCGATGACCAACGTCTTCGGCCGCATGGTCGGCGACGAGCGCCAGGGCTGGGCTATCCTGGGCGCTATGGGCCTGCTGTTCCTCGCCGGTGTCACGGTCGTCTACTGGGCGGAAAGTGCGGGTAGCCCCGTCCTTAACGGGCTTGGCCTCACCGGCGGCAACCTGGAGGGCAAGGAACTGCGCTTCGGCATCGTCGCCTCGGCCCTGTTCGCCGTGGTCACCACGGCCGCCTCCTGCGGTGCCGTCAACGCCATGCACGACAGCTTCACGGCGCTCGGCGGCCTGATCCCGATGATCAACATGCAGCTCGGCGAGATCATCGTCGGCGGCGTCGGCGCGGGCCTCTACGGCATGCTGGTCTTCGTCATCGTGGCGATCTTCGTGGCCGGTCTGATGGTCGGCCGTACGCCGGAATATCTCGGCAAGAAGATCGAGGCGCGCGAGGTCAAGATGGCCATGCTCGCCATTCTGTGCCTGCCCCTGATGATGCTGGGGTTCACCGCGCTCGCCACCGTGCTGGCCGCGGGCCTCGCCGGGCCCGCCAATGCCGGCCCGCACGGATTCTCGGAGATCCTCTACGCCTTCACCTCGGCGGCGGCCAACAACGGCTCGGCCTTCGGCGGCCTGAGCGGCAACACGCCGTTCTACAACACCACCCTGGCGATCGGCATGCTGGTGGGCCGGTTCTTCGTCATCCTCCCGGCCCTCGCGATCGCCGGCGCGCTGGCCGCCAAGAAGACCGTTCCGGTCTCGGCCGGAACCTTGCCGACCCATGGCGGCCTGTTCATCGGCCTGCTGGTCGGCGTCATCCTGATCGTCGGTGGCCTGACCTTCTTCCCCTCCCTGGCGCTCGGCCCGATCGTCGAGCACCTCGCCGGTGCCGCGGGCCAGACCTTCGCGACGGGGGGCTGAGCCATGCGCGCCGCCATCCCGTCGCGCCGTCCCCGGCACTGGCCGCATCGTCCGCCGGCGCTGCGTCACCCGGATGGGCCGACATCGGCCTCCCGTCCCGCATCGCCCGCATCCGGAGGCGGGCCGGTCCGGCTCTCGGATCTGATCCTGGCCCTGCTCGGGGTCAGCCTCCTGGGCGCCCTCACGCTGATGGCGGCGTTCGATCTTGCGAGCCGTGCGCGCGCGCTCTGACCCGCCTTACGCCCGAGCCTGACGCCCCCGCCTCATGCACCGGGCGCACCGCGCCCGCCTTTTCGCGATTTTTCGTGGACATCCCCGCCATGCCTCGCCCCGCCATGCCTCGTCCTGCTTCCTCTCTGTTCCATCCCGCGCTGGTCGGGCCCGCGCTTGTCGGCGCGCTGCGCAAGCTCGATCCCCGCATCATGGTGCGCAACCCCGTGATGTTCGTGGTCGAGGTGGTCGCCGCCCTGACCACGGTGCTCTTCGTGCGTGACCTCGCGACGGGCGCCCCCGGGCTGGCCTTCTCCGGCCAGATCATCCTTTGGCTCTGGTTCACGCTGATCTTCGCCAACTTGGCCGAAGCTCTGGCCGAAGGGCGCGGAAAGGCTCAGGCCGACAGCCTGCGCCGCACCCGCACCGAGATGACCGCCAAGCGTCTCACCGGCGCCGGCGCGGCCTGGGAGGCGGTGCCGGGGACCGACCTGAAGGTCGGCGACCTCGTTTTGGTGGAGGCCGGCGACCTCATCCCCTCCGACGGCGAGGTCGTCGCCGGCGTCGCCTCCGTGAACGAGGCGGCGATCACCGGCGAATCGGCGCCGGTCATCCGGGAATCCGGCGGCGACCGCTCGGCGGTGACGGGCGGGACGCAGGTGCTGTCGGACGTGATCACCGTGCGCATCACGGCGGCGGCGGGCTCCACCTTCGTCGACCGCATGATCGCGCTGGTCGAGGGCGCGTCGCGCCAGAAGACCCCGAACGAGATCGCCCTCAACATCCTGCTGGCGGGCCTGACGCTGGTCTTCGTCTTCGCGGTGGCGAGCATCCCGAGCTTCGCCAGCTATGCCGGCGGCGCCATTCCCCTGGTGGTCCTCGTCGCGTTGTTCGTCACCCTGATCCCCACCACCATCGGGGCGCTGCTCTCGGCCATCGGCATCGCCGGCATGGACCGCCTGGTGCGCTTCAACGTGCTCGCCATGTCGGGCCGCGCCGTCGAGGCGGCGGGCGATGTCGACACCCTCCTCCTCGACAAGACCGGCACCATCACGCTCGGAAACCGGCAGGCCACCGAGTTCCGGCCGGTGACCGGCGTCGCCGAGCAGGACCTGGCGGACGCGGCGCAACTCGCCTCGCTCGCTGACGAGACTCCCGAGGGCCGTTCGATCGTCGTGCTGGCCAAGGATCGCTACGGCCTCCGCGCCCGGGACATGGCCAGCCTCAACGCCACCTTCGTGCCCTTCACGGCGCAGTCGCGCATGTCCGGCGTCGATCTCGACGGCGCCTCCATCCGCAAGGGCGCGGTCGAGGCGGTGATCGCCGCCCTGGCGCCACAGCCGATCCTGGCGCCGCAGCGGATCCTGGCGCGAGGTGGTTCAAACGCCGCCCTCGCCGACCGGCCGGCCGAAAACCTGGCGGCGATCGACGAGGTCCGCGCCCTTGCGGAGACCATCGCCAAGGCCGGCGGCACGCCCCTGGCGGTAGCCCGCGACGGGCGGCTGCTCGGTGTCGTCGCCCTGAAGGACATCGTGAAGGGCGGTATCCGCGAACGCTTCGCCGAGTTGCGCCGCATGGGCATCCGCACGGTGATGATCACCGGCGACAACCCGATGACCGCCGCCGCCATCGCGGCGGAAGCCGGCGTCGACGACTTCCTCGCTCAGGCGACCCCGGAGGACAAGTTGGCGCTGATCCGCAAGGAGCAGTCGCAAGGAAAGCTCGTCGCCATGTGCGGCGACGGCACCAACGACGCCCCGGCCCTCGCTCAGGCCGATGTCGGAGTCGCCATGAACACCGGCACCGTCGCGGCCCGCGAGGCCGGCAACATGGTCGACCTCGACAGCGATCCGACCAAGCTCATCGAGATCGTCGGCATCGGCAAACAGCTCCTGATGACCCGCGGGGCGCTGACCACGTTCTCGATCGCCAACGACGTGGCCAAGTACTTCGCCATCATCCCGGCGATGTTCCTGACGCTGTACCCGCAGCTCCAGGCGCTCAACGTGATGGGGCTTGCCTCGCCGCAGAGCGCGATCCTCTCGGCGATCATCTTCAACGCCCTCATCATCGTTGCGCTGATCCCGCTGGCGCTCCGGGGTGTGACCTATCGGGCCGTCGGAGCCGCCGCCCTCCTGCGGCGCAACCTGCTGGTCTACGGCCTCGGCGGTATCCTCGTGCCCTTCGTCGGCATCAAGGCGATCGATCTGGCCGTGAACGCCCTCCACCTCGCCTGACCCGTCCCGCGTTCCCAACCCGAGTGGTTCCCATGCTCGCCTCGTTTCGCCCTGCCCTCGTCCTCTTCGTCCTCCTCACGGCGATCACCGGCCTCGCCTACCCGCTGGCCATGACCGGACTCGCCGCAGCGCTGTTTCCCGGGAAGGCCGCCGGCAGTCTGATCACCCGCGACGGGACCGTCGTCGGCTCCAGCTTGATCGGCCAGTCCTTCACCAGCCCGCGCTATATCCACGGCCGCCCCTCGGCGACGGTCGCCGCCGATCCGGTCGACGCGACCCGGACCGTCCCGTCGCCCTACAACGCCTCCAACTCGGCCGGCTCCAATCTCGGCCCGACCAGCGCGGCTCTGGCCGAGCGGGTGAAGGGCGACCTCGCGACCCTGACGGCGGAGAATCCCGGCGCGACCGTGCCGGTCGATCTCGTCACCGCCAGCGGTTCCGGCCTCGATCCGGACATCTCGCCCGAGGCCGCCCTGTTCCAGGTGCCGCGCGTGGCCCGCGCCCGCGGGGTGAGCGAGGACCGTGTCCGCGCCCTCGTCACCGCCCAGGTCGAGGACAGGACCCTCGGCCTCCTCGGCGAGCCGCGCGTCAATGTCCTGGCGTTGAACCTCGCTTTGGACGCCGGCCTCCGGCAATAATCCGGTCGGACCGATGCACAGGATGAGATGGCGCCGATGATGGAGGACGGACGCGAGCGCCAGCGCCCCTCCCCCGACGCGTTGCTCGACCGGGCACGCCGGGACGCGGCCGGTCGCGGGCGTCTCAAGGTCTTCCTCGGCGCCGCCCCCGGCGTCGGCAAGACCTACGAGATGCTGACCATCGGGCGGGCGCGTCTGAAGGCCGGGGCCGACGTCGTCATCGGCTTGGTGGAGACCCATGGTCGAAGCGAAACCGAGGCCCTTGTCGAAGGCTTCGAGGTGGTGCCGCGCCGTCAGGTCGGCCATTCGGGCGGCACCCTCGCGGACATGGACCTCGACGCCCTGCTCGCCCGGCGACCCGCCTTGGCGCTGGTCGATGAGCTCGCCCACACCAACGCGCCGGGCTCGCGGCACCCCAAGCGCTACCAGGACGTGGAAGAACTGCTCGATGCCGGCATCGACGTGCACACCACCCTCAATATCCAGCACGTGGAGAGCCTGAACGACGTCGTGGCCCAGATCACCCGTATCCGGGTGCGCGAGACCGTACCGGACGTCATCCTCGACCGGGCCGACGACATCGAGGTGGTGGACCTCAACCCCGCCGACCTGATCGAGCGCCTGAAGGCCGGCAAGGTCTACGAGCCCGCCCATGCGGAGCGTGCCCTGCGGCACTACTTCGTCCGTGAAAATCTGACCGCTTTGCGCGAGCTGGCCCTGCGCCGCACTGCGGACCGCGTCGACGACGAACTCCTCAGTCACATGCAGGCCAACGCCATCGCGGGGCCGTGGAGCGCCGGCGAGCGGGTGATGGTCTGTGTCAGCGAGGACCCCCGCTCGGCCGGGCTGGTGCGCTACGCCAAACGCCTCGCCGATCGTCTGCACGCGCCGTGGACCGCCGTCACCGTGGAGGGCACGCGCAGCCTCGGGTCGAGCGAGGCCGACCGCGACCGGGTCGCCGAGGCCCTGCGCCTTGCCGACCGCCTCGGGGGCGATGCCGTGACCCTGCCGGGGAGCTGGCGGGTCGCCGACGACCTGCTGGCCTATGCCCGCACCGCCAACGTCAACCACATCGTCGTCGGCAAGGCGACGCGGTCATGGTGGTTCGAGCTGGTCCACGGCTCCGTGGTGCACGATCTCGTCCGGCGCAGCGGCGTCATCAGCATCCACGTCGTCGCCGGCGAGATGGCCGCTGCCCCTGCCTCCGCCAGACCGGTGGCGACCGCTCCGGCCAGGACAGGCTTCAACGGGGCAGGTTTCAACGGGGCAGGCTTCGACAGGACAGGCTTCGACAGGGCCGGCTACGGCTTCGCCGCGCTGGCGACGCTGGCCGGCCTCGGCCTCGCGCTGGCGCTGAAGCCCTATCTCGGAGTCGAGAACGCCGACCTGTTCCTGCTGACGGCGGTGGTGGCGGTGGCGGCGCGCTTCGGCCTGTGGCCCTCGCTCGCCGCCGTGGTCGCCGCCTCGCTGGCCTACAACTTCTTCTTCCTGCCCCCGGTCTACACCTTCACCATCGCCGACCCGACCAACGTCGCGGCCTTCCTGCTCTTCACCCTGGTGGCGGTTCTGGTCTCGAACCTCGCTGCGCGGGCCCGCACGGTCGCGGTCATCAGCCAGCGCCGGGCGCGGGCGACGGAGCGCCTCTACGGCTTCAGCCGCAAGCTCTCGGGCTGCGGCACCCTTGATGACGTGCTCTGGGCCACCTCGGCCCAGATCGCCACGATGCTACGGGTGCGGGTGGTGCTACTGCTGCCCGAGGGTGATTCGATCGCGGTGCGGGCCGGCTATCCGCCCGAGGACCGGCTCGACGCGGCCGATCTCGCGGCGGCGCGCTGGGCCTTCGCCAACGACCGGCCGGCAGGGCGCGGCGCCGACACCCTCCCGGGCGCCCGCCGCCTGTTCCTGCCGGCACGGACCGGCCGCGGACCCATCGGCGTCATCGGCCTCGATACCGACGGCACCGGGCCGATCCTGACCCCCGAGGATCGCCGCCTGTTCGACGCCCTGGCGGATATGGGAGCGCTCGCCATCGAGCGGGTCCGGCTGGTGGAGGACCTGGCGCGGGCGGCGCGCGACGCCGAGACGGACCGGCTGCGCCAGGCCCTGCTCACCTCGATCTCGCACGATCTGCGGACCCCGCTCGCCGCGGTCCTCGGCGCGGCCACCACCCTGCGAGACCTCGACACCGTGCTGGACCCCGAGGCCAAGGGCGACCTGCTGGCGACGGTCATCGCCGAATCCGAGCGGCTGAACCGCTTCATCGTCAACCTGCTCGACATGACCCGGCTCGAGGCTGGCGCGGTGGCGGCCAACCTCACGCCGCAGGATGTCGCCGAGATCGTCGACACCGCCCTTCGCCGCCTTGGCGCGATCCTCGGCGGACACCGGGTGGTGCTCGATCTTCCCGATGCCCTGCCGGCCCTGCGCCTCGATCCCGTCCTGTTCGAGCAGGTGCTGGTCAACCTCCTGGACAACGCGGCGAAATACGCGCCCGCGGGCTCGACCGTGACGGTCGCGGCCGGCGTGACGTCCGAGCGCGCCGGCGGCCCGATGCGCGTTCGCCTCCAAGTGCTGGACGAGGGCGAAGGTCTGCCCGAGGGCGAGGAGGAGCGAGTGTTCGACAAGTTCTATCGGGTGCGCAAGGCCGACAGCGTGCGGGCCGGGACCGGCCTCGGCCTTGCCATCGCGCGCGGCTTCGTCGAGGCGATGGGTGGGACCCTGAGCGCGGCCAACCGCCCGGATCGCGCCGGTGCCGTCTTCACCCTCGTGCTGCCGGTTCCGGTGGACGGCGGCCGCGCACCGGACATTGCCGCATGAGTCGCGCCCGATGAGATTCACCGCATGAGCCTCGCCATGAGATCCGCCGCATGAGCCTCGGCATCCTGGTGGTCGACGACGAGCCGCCCATCCGCAAGCTCCTCCGCACCGGGCTGGCGACGCAGGGCTACACCGTGTTCGAGGCGCCGAACGCCCGCACGGCCCTCGACATCCTGGCGCGCGAGACCATCGCGCTGATCATCCTCGATCTCGGCCTGCCGGACATGCGGGGGCACGATCTCCTGCGCCGCATCCGCGCCGACCACCGC
The DNA here is from genome assembly GCF_023093475.1 of Methylobacterium sp. 37f. Lineage (NCBI taxonomy): Bacteria > Pseudomonadati > Pseudomonadota > Alphaproteobacteria > Hyphomicrobiales > Methylobacteriaceae > Methylobacterium > Methylobacterium sp. 37f. The sequence continues at coordinate 31,791 of NZ_JAGHKN010000027.1, read as the reverse complement.
GACCTGCCCGTCGTGGTTCTGTCGAGCCGCGACGACGAGTCCGGCAAGGTCGAGGCCCTCGATCTCGGCGCCGACGACTACGTCACCAAACCGTTCGGCATGGGCGAACTCCTCGCCCGCCTGCGGGCGGCCCTGCGTCACCAGCTCGCGGTCCAGGGCGAGCGCGCCGTCTTCGCGGTCGACGGCCTCAGCGTCGACCTCGTGCGCCGCATCGTCCGCGTCCACGGGGCCGAGGTGAAGCTGACCCCGCGGGAATACGATTTCCTCCGCGTCCTGGTGCAGCATGCCGGCAAGGCCTTGACCCATGCCCAGCTGATGAACGCGGTCTCGACCTCGTCCGACCCGCAATACCTGCGGGTCTACATGCGCCAGCTTCGCCAGAAGCTGGAGGCCGATCCGGAGCGCCCGCGGATCCTGCTCACCGAGACGGGCGTGGGCTACCGGCTGCGCGCCCCCGACGACGAGGGCGGCCCGGCCCGCTGATCGAGGGCGACGGCGCTGGTCCCGCCGAGATGCAGTTCGACGCCGTCGGCCGCGATCCGCACTGCGTCCGGCCGGTGGGCCGTGGCATCGACCGCGTAATGCAGCGCGTCCTGGCGGCTGCGGAACAGGCCTCCGGCGCGGCCGTGGATCTCGGCGGCGACCCAGCATCCCTGCCGGTCCTGGCCGATGACGAAGCACGACGTGCCCCCGTCGATGTCCGGGAGCGCGGGGGCCGGAGGGATGAGCGAAGCGGGCATGGGCGTTCGGGGCTTGCGCGATCCATCCTCGGGACCGCCCGCCTGAACTGCACCCGGACGCGTGAGGATTCGAGCGGGTGTGCGGCCGCGTTTCATGAGCGTTCCATCAGGATCGCGATCGAGCGGCCCGCCTCGGTGGCGGGTTCGGGAAGGCCCGTGGCTGCCTGTCACGGGCCGTCCGTCCGGTAACCTATGTGGTTTGCAGGCCGAGCCGGGTTCCGCACCATGTCGGGGCGTGGCGGCGCCGGAACCGTGCGGTCGGACCCGGTGACTCAGGACCGCGTGCACAGGTTTTCGGTCCCTCGCTTCTGCCCCTCCGCCGCTGACCGGGCCACCCTCACCGCGAGCCGTTCCATGAAGTTTCCCGTTTCGTGAAGACCCCACCGGCGCACGCGGCGGAGCTGACCCTGCGTGGTCTGCTCCTCGGGGCCGTGATCACCGTCGTGTTCATGACGGCGAACCTCTACATGGGCTTGAAGACCGGGGTGACGTTCTCGACCTCGATCCCGGCCGCGATGCTGTCGATGGGCGTGCTGCGGCTGGTGGGCAACGCCAACATCTTCGAGAACAACATCGTCCAGACCCAGGCTTCGGCGGCCGGCACCCTGTGCAACGTCATCCTGGTGCTGCCCGGGCTCGTGCTGATCGGCCACTGGAGCGACTTCCCCTATTGGCAGACCACCGGCCTCTGCCTGATCGGCGGGCTTCTGGGAATCGCGTACTCGATCCCCCTGCGCCGTGCCCTGGTGATGGGCGCCGGCCTGCCCTACCCGGAAGGAACGGCGGCAGCCGAGGTGCTGCGGGCGGGCGACAGCTCCGGCGATGCGGCGCCCCGCGGCGGCCTGCGTCCGCTCCTCGGCGCGGCGGCGCTGGCGGGCCTCGTCGGCCTGTCCACCACGGGCTTCCGGGTCCTGGCCGACGGGATGCACGCCACCGTGGCGGCCGGGTCGGCGCTGTTTCGGTTCGGCACCGGCTTTTCCCTGGCCCTGGTCGGCGTCGGCTACCTTGTCGGGCTCGGCGCCTGCCTCGCCCTTCTCACCGGCGTCGCCATCGCGTGGGGTGTCGCCGTGCCGGTCCTCACCGCGCTGGGGTCCGCCTCCGGCGAGGGCGCGGATGCCGCCGCACGGGCGGTCTGGTCGGATCAGGTCCGGCTGATCGGGGCCGGCATCATCGCGGTCGGCGCCCTCTGGACGGTGGCGAGTCTCGCCCGCCAGATTGCCGGCAGCATGAAGGCCGCCTTCGCGAGCGCGCGGACGGGCGGCGCGGAGATCCCCCGCCAGGAACGCGACCTGCCGATCACCTGGGTGGCGGGCGCGACCCTGGGCCTCGCCGCCCTTCTGGCCGGGCTGTTCTGGATCTTCGCTTCGGGTGCCGATCTCGGGGCGCTGCACATCGCCGTGGTCGCGGTCGCGACCGTGTTCGCCGTGCTGTTCGGCTTCCTGATGGCGGCGGCCTGCGGCTACCTCGCCGGGCTCCTCGGCTCTTCGAGCAGCCCGATCTCCGGCATCGGCATTCTCACCACCCTGGTCACCGCGCTGCTGATCCCCCTCCTGATCGGGCGCTCCGCCGGGCCGGAGGGCGACCGCTTCGTCATCGGGCTGGCGCTGCTCCTCGCCGCCGTCGTGGTGACGACGGCCTCGATCGCCAACGATAATCTGCAGGACCTCAAGACCGGGCAGCTCGTCGATGCCACCCCCTGGCGCCAACAGGTAGCCCTGATGGCCGGGGTCACGGTCGGCGCCCTGGTCATCGCCCCGCTGCTGTCGCTGCTGTATCAGGCCTACGGCTTCGCGCAGGCGCTGCCCCGGCCCGGGATGGACCCGGGCAACGCCCTGCCGGCGCCGCAAGCCGCCCTGATGACCCAGATCGCCAGCGGCATCGTCCACGGTGAGCTGCCCTGGACGATGGTGCTGGTCGGCGCCGCCCTCGGCGTCGTCTTCGTGGTGATCGAGACGCTCCTGCGCCGGCGCGAGCTTTCCTTCCCGGCGCTGACGGTGGGAATCGGCATCTACCTGCCCCTGGAAGTGGTGGTGACGATCGCCGTCGGGGGCGTGATCGGCTGGCTGGCGCGCCGCCGGCTCCGCGCCGGGCCAGGCTCCGACGAGGCCGAGCCCCTGGCCCGGCGCCGGGGCGTTCTGATCGCGTCCGGCTTCCTGGTCGGCGAGAGCATCGTCGGCGTCCTGCTCGCCGCCGCCGACACCCTGTCGGGGCGCAGCTCGTCCCTCGTGCTCGTCGGACCCGATTTCGCGCCGGTGGCGACCGGTCTCGGCGCCGTGGTCTTCGCCGCGATCGTCCTCGGCTTCCAGCACCTGGTGTCCCGTGCGCCGCCGGCGTGACGGACGCGGGCTCCCGTCCCCGATGAGGCATCGCATGACCGCTCCGGTTAGCCCTTCGCCCCTTGGCCCCGGAAGCGCCGTCCCCGGCCCGGACGCGCCTCGCTTCCCCATCGCGGCCGGCTTGCTGTTCGGCCTCGGCCTCGGTGGCTTCTTCGACGGCATCGTGCTGCATCAGGTGCTGCAATGGCACCATATGCTCAGCAGCTGGTACCCGATCACCTCGATCGAGAACCTCGAGCGCAACACTCTGTGGGATGGGATCTTCCACAGCGCCACCTACGTGTTCGTGGTGTTCGGCCTGTTCCTGCTGTGGCGCAGCGCCCATCGGCGCCACCTGCGCTGGTCGAGCCGGAAGTTCGCCGGGACCCTCCTGATGGGCTGGGGCCTGTTCAACACCCTCGAGGGACTGATCGATCACCAGATCCTCGGCGTCCACCACGTCAACGAACGGGTGCCGCCCCCGCAGTGGCTCGCGTGGGATCTCGGCTTCCTGGCCTGGGGTCTCGTGATGCTGATCGTCGGGTTCGTTCTTGTTCGGAATGCCCGCGCGTGATGCCGCCCCGGACCTTTCGGGTGATCATCCCCTGGCGCGAGGGCCTGCCCTGGCTGGCGCTCGCGGCCGGACTCGTCCTGGCGACCCTTCCGATCTGGCGTCCCCTGCTCTTCGGCCGGGATCTCAGCCTCGACGACCTGCTGACCCTCCGGTGTCTCGGCGTGTGAGTGTTTCGCGGCCCGAGCTTGACCCGGGTGCCGCCGCGCGGGAAGGCACGGCATTGAACCGGCGCCCCCGCCCGAATTCCAGTTCACCCCCAGGATTGCCCCGATGGCCACGCCACGAGACCTCAAGGTGCAGATGGCTGGCGAGACCCGCGCCCGCGAACGAGCCCAAGCCCTGGCCGCCACGCAGGCTGCAAAGGCGCAGCGGGCCGAGATCGCGGCGCGCGCCGCGGAGGCCGAGCGCGACGAATGGAAGGCCCGGGCGCTCGCCGCCGAGGCGGAACTGGCCCGCCTCAAACCGGCCTGAGCGCGAGCGCGTCAAGCAAGCTGGACCGTTCGTCTCCACATCGCACCGGTTCGGTCTCGGTGATGCTTTGTCGCGGACTGGTCTATAACAAATGCCAACCCGTTATGCGGAACAGGAGCCCAGCTTCTGATCTTCTCGTGACGACAGCGAATGCATTCGCGACGACGAGGAGATCTTCCACGTGACCATCGATACGCGCGAAATTTACGTGACCGCCCTGAAGAATACCCATGCGCTCGAGATGCAGGCGCTCCAGATCATGGAGCGTCAGGTCGAGCGTCTGCAGCGCTATCCCGAAATGGAGCAGGCCCTGCGCCGCCATATCGAGGAGACCCACGGTCAGCGTACCCGGATCGAGGAGGCCTTGCACAGCCTCTCGGAAAGTCCCTCGACCATCAAGGAGGGCGTGCTGGGCTTCGTCGGCAACATGATGGCCCTCGGCCATACGCCGGCGCAGGACGAGATCCTGAAGAACGCCTACGCCAACCACGCCTTCGAGAATTTCGAGATCGCCGCCTACGAATCGCTGATCGCCATCGGCGAGGCGGCTGGGCAGCAGACCGCCCTCACGGGCTTCCAGCAATCGCTCCGCGAGGAGGAAGCGATGGCCCGCAAGGTGCGGGAACTCGTGCGCCCGACCACGCTGCGCTACATCGACCTGACCACGGCGGGCGAGAAGGCGGACCGCTGATCCGGCCTGCGGTATTTGGGTACCGCATGCCCGAAACGCTTCGAATAATTGCGCTTTTCGGGTTTTCGAGGACCCAAAACCTGAACGATGCGGGTTGACGAATCCGCTGCATGTCCCTAGAGGAACCGTCAACGCCGCCGCGTCCCGCACGCGGCGGCGCATCGTTTTGTTCAGACACCATACGGAACGCCACGGGATGAAGACCTTTTCTCTGAAGCCCGCCGACGTCGACAAGAAGTGGATCATCGTCGATGCGGAGGGCCTGGTCGTCGGCCGGCTCGCCTCCATCGTCGCCATGCGCCTGCGCGGCAAGCACAAGCCCGCGTATACGCCCCACGTCGATTGCGGCGACAACGTCATCGTCATCAATGCCGAGAAGGTGAAGTTCACCGGCCGCAAGCGCGAGCAGAAGGTGTACTATCACCACACCGGCTACCCGGGCGGCATCAAGGAGCGCACGGCCAAGTTCATCCTCGACGGTCGCTTCCCCGAGCGCGTCGTGGAGAAGGCCGTCGAGCGCATGCTCCCGCGTGGTCCCCTCTTCCGCCAGATCATGGGCAACCTCCGGGTCTATAAGGGCTCCGAGCATCCCCACACCGCCCAGCAGCCGCAGGCGCTCGACGTCGGCAGCCTCAACCGCAAGAACGTGAGCGCTTGATCATGGCGACCCTTCAGTCCCTCTCCGACCTGAACCGCGCGAACGTCGAGTCGCCGGAGAACGCCGCTCCGGTCCACGTCCAGAAGCTCGATGCCCAGGGCCGCGCCTACGCCACCGGCAAGCGCAAGGACGCGGTCGCCCGCGTCTGGATCAAGCCCGGCACCGGCAAGGTCGTGGTCAACGGCCGCGCCGTCGAGGTGTATTTCGCCCGTCCGGTGCTGCGCATGATCCTGCGTCAGCCGCTCACCATCGCCAACCGCGTCGACCAGTACGACATCACCGTCTCGGTGCATGGCGGCGGTCTCTCGGGTCAGGCCGGCGCCGTGCGCCACGGCCTGTCCAAGGCGCTGACCTACTACGAGCCGGAGCTGCGCGCTCCGCTGAAGCGCGAGGGCTTCCTGACCCGCGACAGCCGCGTGGTCGAGCGCAAGAAGTACGGCCGCAAGAAGGCTCGCCGCAGCTTCCAGTTCTCGAAGCGCTGAGGCGCTCCGTCACGATGTATCTGGGCAGGGCGGCTTCGGCCGCCCTTTCCTTTTGAGCCGCCGCCTTTTGAGCCGCCGCAGAGAGACACGGATCCCCATGGCGAAGCCCTTCCGACGCGTCACCCGGCCCGACGCCTCCGCCGTCACCCTCTGCCTCGCGGAGACCGGCGGCGCGCAGACGGGCGAGGTCAAGCTCGCCGACGGCCGCCTGTTCAGCACCACCGGCATCATGCCCATCGCGCAGGCCTTCGGGGTGGCCGTCCACGTCGCCAACGAGGGCGGTCTGGAGATCGTGGTGATCGATCCCCAGAACCTGTGGAAGCCCTCCTGGGGTGAGCTGATCGCCTGACGGTGTCGGAGGCCTGATCGGTCAGGCGTGCAGGGCGTGCTCCAGTTCGCCCTTCGACATCTTCGAGCGGCCGGGAATGTTCTTGTCCCGGGCCGCCTTCATCAGGTCCGCCTTGGTCCGGCCTGATCCCGCATGGGTCGATTTCCGTGCCGCGGCGGTCTTCTTCGCGACGTCGGCCGGCTGCTTGGAGAACTGCTTGCCCTTGGCCGAATCAGCCTGCTTCTTCCGGGTCGAGCGGTCGTACTCGGATTCCGACACGGACTCGCGGGCCTTCTTCGGCAGGTAGCGTTCACCGGTCTCGCCGCTCTTCTCGCCGGACTTCGTGTCCCACTCCTCCTCGGTCCACTGCTTCAGGTGGTTGTCCTCGGACTTCTTGCCCTTGTAGCCGCCGCCGGCGTCCTTGTAGGCCTTGGTGGCCGCTTGGGCCTTGCGCGCCGACCATTGGCCCGGCTTGCCGCCCTTGTCCGAGTCCGTAACCTGCTTTTTCACCTTGTCCCAGAGCTTGGGATCGGTCTTTTCCGCGCTGGCTGACATCTGCATGACCTCGATGGAACGTCTCGTCATGCCTCAACCGGACGGTCGCGCGCCCCGTTCCAGGTCCGGGACCGGGATACACAGGCTTGATCGACTGTCATCATGCGTTAGTCGCGTGGGGGCCAAGACATTGACTTGAGGAAGCGTCCCGGCCACGTCGCTCCGGCAGGTCGGCGCAGGATCATTCCGCAGCGACGCGGCGAGAAGGATGTCAGGTGGCCATGAGCGAGAGCGGCGCGGGGCACAAGCCCACGATCTTCATCGACGGCGAGGCCGGAACCACGGGCCTCGGCATTCGCGAGCGCCTCGAGCGCGAGGGCCGCGTCACTCTGAAGAGCATCCCGCATGAGAGCCGCAAGGACGCGGCCGTCAAGCGGACGCTGCTCGAGGCGGTCGACCTCGTCGTCCTGTGCCTGCCCGACGCGGCCGCGAAGGAGACCGTGGCGCTGGCCGACACCCTGCCGGGCGGCGGCCCGCGCATTCTCGATGCCAGCACCGCGCACCGGGTCGATCCGGCCTGGGCCTACGGCTTCGCCGAGTTGGCGCCGGCCCAGGCGCAGGCCATCCGTCAGGCGCGGCGGGTCGCCAATCCGGGCTGCTATCCGACCGGCGCCATCGCGCTGATCCGTCCCCTGGTGGAGGCCGGGATCCTTCCGCCCGATCATCCGGTCAGCATCAATGCGGTCAGCGGCTATAGCGGCGGCGGCAAGAGCATGATCGAGTCCTACGAGGCCGGACAGGGCGAGCCGTTCCTGCTCTACGGCCTCGGCCTCGGGCACAAGCACCTGCCGGAGACGCAGACCTATGCCCGGCTCACCCGCCGGCCGATCTTCATCCCGTCCGTCGGCAACTTCCGCCAGGGCATGCTGGTGAGCGTGCCGCTCCACCTCGACACCCTGCCGGGAGCCCCTCGCGCCGCCGATCTCGAGGCGGCCCTGGTGGCCTATTACGAGGGCCAGGATCTGGTGCGGGTGGTCCCGGCCGACGGCACCGAGAGCATCGAGCCGGAAGCGCTGAACGACACCGACCGCCTTGAATTGCGGGTCTACGGCAACGAGACCCATCGGCAGGCGGTCCTGGTCGCCCGCCTCGACAATCTCGGCAAGGGTGCGTCCGGCGCAGCCGTGCAGAATATCGGGCTGATGCTCGGTCTCGACTGACTCGCGCACGCATCGGCCGTTCCCGATGCCCGCAGGCCCGCGCCGCAGGCCTGCGGGCACACCCGTGCGCGGGATCGTGCCGCCAAGCCACGTTTGACGCGATCGTGATCCGACATCGCGGGCGGCCTCGACGGGTCGAGGCCGCCCGTTCGTCTTGCGCGATACCTCGGGCCGCGCGTTCCGGCCCGACCCGGAGATCGAACCGCCCTCCTCCGTACCGGCGGTCGAAGGTGCACGGGTTCCGCGTGTTGCTGCATTCTCCGTAGGATGCCGGCAGAGTTGCGGTGCAGCACCCAGCATCGCCTCAGTGCTGATCCCTCGCGACGACGGTGTTTGATCAACCATCCGTGAGTGACTCAGCCCGCGCCAAGACGGCGACCGGGCAAAGTCGATGTGCCATCTGGCCAGGATTGATTCCGGCCCGCCGCGTAACGGAATCACTGCGTTCCAAACCAAGCTTTTCTCGTCGCGGCGGCATAAAGACGGTCAGCTTCATTGCGAACACCATAAATTTGTTTTATCGCATGAAACGCAATGTCCAATGTTCTTATTGAGATTCATGGTGAGACCTTCGGGGTAAGGATCGATTTTTCGCGAATTCCTTTGTGGAATAGTCCGCGTCCGGAGCGTGACGATCGACATGCGGACCGGCCTTTCCAGGATCTCCACGCGTCGATCCGAACCGGCCAGTGGTCCTTGGCGCGGCGACGCTGCTTTTCAGCAGGAACGGGACAGGTCGTGCAGGCCCTTCGTCTCCACACGCAGGACACGTGACAGTCTTGTTGGTCAACCGGGGCGCGATTGATCACATCAGTGCAGGCCATGCGCGAAAAATTGACAAATGATCCACAGCGCGCCGAGGGAAAACCTCGCAATCTTTGATACAACATCTTGCTTGCAAAAAGATCTGAGCCTACGCTTTAAGACAACTCCAACAGATATGCAGATCGGTGGCGCCACATGAACGAAACAGACAACGACTCAGCTCGGCTCATCACCCTGGCGGCCGATATCGTCTCGGCCTACGTCAGCAACAATCACGTTCAAAGCGCCGAGTTGCCCAAGCTCCTCAGTGATGTTCATGAGGCGATCCGTGGCGTGACCAACAGCGGCTCGTCCGCTGCCGAAGCCGGCCCGCCGAAGGCGACCCCGCAGGAGATCCGCCGCTCGATCTCGTCGGACTACCTGATCAGCTTCGAGGACGGAAAGCAGTACAAGACCCTGCGCCGACACCTGACCTTGCGTGGACTGACCCCTGAGCAGTATCGCGCCAAGTGGGGCCTGGCGCCCGATTATCCGATGACCTCGGCCAGCTATTCCGAGCAGCGTTCCGAGCTGGCCCGCGCCCTCGGCCTCGGCCAGCAGCGCCGCAAGGGCATCGCCAAGAGCGCGCCGGAAGAGACCGTGACGGCCGAACCCCCGGAGGAGCCCGAGGCCGAGGCCGAGGCCGCTCCCGCAGAGAAGAAGCGTCGCGGTCCCCGCAAGAAGGTCGACGCCTGATCTGACAGATCTCTGCCCGCCCGAGCGGCACGGTGCAGAGATCACGTCGGTCCTCGCGATAACAGACAGGTCGGCTTGAGGGACGCTCGAGCCGGCCTGATCTTTATGCGGGCCGAATAGCGCGCCCCGTGAAGGTGGGCCGACGCTTCGAATGGATGCGGACAGCTGTGCTGGAGTTTGTCAGGGATTGGGGGAAACCGGTCATCCCGACAGGACAAGCAAAAACGACAGACGCTAGGCCGGCAGCACGACCACCTTCGCCTTCAGCGGCGTACGCGCGTAGAGGTGGATCATGTCCTGCGTGAGCAGGCCGACGCAGCCACTGGTGATGCCGCTGCCGATGGTGTCGGGCTCACTGCTGGCGTAGATCGTGTAGAGCGTATAGGCGCCGTTCTGGTAGAGGTGCAGCGTGCGGGCGCCGAGTGGGTTGTCGAGACCGCCCGGCATGCCGCGGGCATATTGGGCGGCTTCCGGCTGGCGCCGGATCATCTCCTTGGGCGGTGTCCAGGTCGCCCATTCGGATTTGCGGCCGACATAGGCATCCCCGCTCCACAGGAATCCGTCGCGGCCGACATTGGCGCCGTATCGCGTGGCGGCGCCGTCCCCCTCGATGCGATAGACATAGAAATTGCGCGGATCGACGACGATCGTGCCGGGTGCCTCCTTCGACTCATACCGAACCGTCCGGCGATAGTATTTCGGATCGACCTTGCTGATGTCGGTCGCCGGAATCGGAAATTTCTCGTCCGGCATCGCTCCGTAGGTCTTCGCTGCCTCGGCGAGGACCATCCCATCGGGTGTCACGCAACCGGCCAACCCCAGGGTTCCAAGGCCGACGGCCGAGCCGACCAGGAACGCGCGGCGGTCGAGAAATCCGGCCCGCTGGGGAGATGGAGCGAGATCCTGCGTCTGGCCGGCATCCGCCCGTCTACCTGTCAGGGTCATGATCTTCGAAGTCCCGGGTCAGTCGGTCCACCCTGCGGGATGGCTCGATCGAAAGCGTCGCGGCGTTGCGCGGGTGATGCGTATTGCCAAGCTCAGATTGCCCCGGTCCGGCTGGGCTGACAAGCTTTACTCGGTCTCCGTGGCCCTTGTCCTGTTCGAAGCCCGGCATGTTTCGGGCGATTCTTCCGGATTCCGCATAGCCACCGGCCTTGCACCGGGACTGAAACAGTCGGGCCACAGTATCGTGGTCGCGCGATCCACACCGCATCCCTGCAGCCGACGGAGTTGATGCGGATCGGCCGACGCCAGGATCGGCGCGAACGGATCGAAACAGTACGGGCCTTGCCGGTCATGCCGCCGCGTCGGACTCCATGTCCTTGCCACGGGTCTCCGGCATCCAGAGGGCCGCGAGAGTTCCGACGATGCTGAAGGCGACGAGATAGTAGGCCGGCGCCAGCTTGTCGCCGGACAGGGCGATGAGCTTGTTCACCAGGTAGTTCGTGCTGCCGCCGAAGATCGAGACCGAAAAGGCGTAGACGATCGAGAGGCCGGCACTGCGCACCGCGCGCGGCAGCGATTCCGGGATCGCCACGATGATGGCCGCCGCATTGATCGAGGAAAGGGCGGAGAGCAGGAAGGTGACGGCGTAGACCGAGGGGCCTGTCGGGTCGCGCACGAGCCAGACGAAGGCCGGCAGGGTCAGCACGACGATGAGGACGCGCGGCCAGATCAACACCGCGCGCCGCCCGATCCGATCGGCGAGCCAGCCGCCGATGAGCGGAAACACGATGGAGGCGAGGCCGAGGGCAATCGGCACCGCCGTCGAGATCGTCTCCGTCAATCCCAGCGTCGCCTGGGCGTAGACCGGCATGTTGGTGCCGATGGCATTGGACACCGTGGAGGCCGCGATGATCAGGAAGGTCAGCGCGAGGAGCCGCCCATGTTCGCGCACCAGACGCCGCACCACGCCGAAGGTCGAGGCAGCGGCGGCGGGATCGGCCCGTTCGCCGGCGGTCTCGGGCAGGTGACTGCGGATGATCAGGCCCACCGGCACCACGCCGATGCCGAGTGCGAACATCACGCGCCAGCCCCAGTCGCCCATCGCGGCATCGCCGACCGCGAAGGTGAGGGCCGAGGCGCAAAGGCCGGCGATCAGGGCCGCGCAGCCCTGGCTGGCGATCTGCCAACTCGCCACGAAGCCGCGGTGCTTCGGGGGCGCGGCCTCCAGCAGGTAGGCGGTGGAGGGGCCGACCTCGCCGCCGAGAGCGAGCCCCTGGATGAGCCGGCCCACGATGACGATGACCTGTGACCAGCCGCCCAGGGTGGCGTAGCCGGGAGCGGCCGCCAGCATCACCATGCCGATCGCCATGAGCGCGATGGTGATCAGCATGGCGGGCTTGCGCCCGGTCCGGTCGGCGAAGGCCCCGATGAGGATGCCGCCGATGGGCCGCATGACATAGCCGATGCCGAACAGAGCCAGGGAGGCGAGCAAGCTATCGGTGGCGTTCTGCGAGGGGAAGAAGGTCTCGCCGATCGACTTCGCAAAGAAGGCGTAGATGGTGAAGTCGTAGAATTCGAGGGCATTGCCCAGGACGACGGCCGCCACCGCCTTTCGCTCCAGGACCGGGTGCAGCCCGGTGTTCGTTGCATCCGTGTTCATGGCCGGGTCCCTCGCGTCAGCGTGGCCTATGCCGGCCGCGATGGAGGAGTTCCAGCAGAACTTTCGGATCGCATTCGGCCGACGCTTGGGCTCCCTGACCTCGACGCATCGCTGGTCCGGGCTGCCTCGTGTTAGCCCCTGGATCTGACGTTGCACTGCAGCGATCCGGTCTCGCGCCGTCCCGGTGCAGCCCGATCCCGTGCCCGAATCCCGATTTCACGCCCCGATCCCATCGCAAGGCACCGATGCTGTCCCGCTCCTCGACGTTGTCCCGCCCGATTCTGGCCCTCGCGGCCGCCTCCTTCGGCATCGGCACCACCGAATTCGTCATCATGGGTCTTCTTCCGGATGTGGCGGCGAGCTTCGGCGTCAGCGTTCCGCGCGCCGGCCTGCTGGTCTCCGGCTACGCTCTCGGCGTCGCGGTCGGGGCTCCCATCGTCGCCATCGCCACCGCACGTCTGCCGCGCAAGACCGCCCTGCTCGTCCTGATGGCGGTGTTCCTCCTGGGCAACCTCGGCTGCGCCCTGGCCCCGACCTACGATCTCCTGATGCTGGCCCGCATCGTCACCGCCTTCGCGCACGGTGCCTTCTTCGGCATCGGCGCCGTGGTGGCGAGCAGCCTGGTGCCGCGCGAGCAGCGGGCCCAGGCCGTGGCGCTGATGTTCGCCGGCCTGACGCTCGCCAATGTCCTGGGTGTGCCCTTCGGGACGGCATTGGGCCAGGTCGCCGGCTGGCGCGCCACCTTCTGGGGCGTCCTCGTTCTCGGCGTGGCGGCGGCGGGGGCGATCCTGGCCTTCGTGCCGGGCGGTATGCCGGGCTCGCGCGGCGGCCTTGCCGGCGAATTCCGCTCCCTCCGGCGCTGGCCCGTGCTGCTGCCGATGCTGATCAGCACGCTGGCCTCCGTGAGCCTGTTCACGGTGTTCACCTACATCACCCCGATCCTGGAGGATGTGAGCGGGCTGACGCCGACGCAGGTGACCGGAGCCCTGCTGCTGTTCGGAGTCGGCCTGACGGTCGGAAACCTCGCCGGAGGCCGCCTCGCCGACCGGCGCCTGATGGCGACCGTCATCGGCAGCTTCGCGGCCCTGGTGGCCGTTCTGGCGCTGTTCGCCTTCACCGCGCAGGCGGCGATCCCCGCCGTCATCACGCTGCCGATCTGGGGCGCGCTGGTCTTCGCCGTCGTGGCGCCCCTCCAGGTCTGGGTGGTGGAGGCGGCAACCGATGCGCCCAACCTGGCCTCGACCCTGAACCAGGGGGCCTTCAACCTCGGCAATGCCAGCGGTGCGGCCCTCGGCGGGGCTCTTGTCACGGCCGGCTACGGCTATGGCAGCCTGCCCTGGTTCGGCTCCGCCATCGCGCTCCTGGCCCTCGTGCTGACCCTGACGGCCCGGCCGCGCGGGACCCGTCCGGTTCCGGCCTGAGCGCCGGAGCGGGTCGGGACCGGAGCATCAGGTCAGCGGCGTCGCCAGGACCTTGTCGATGCGCCGGCCATCCATGTCGACGACCTCGAAGCGCCAGCCATGCGACTCGAAGTGATCGCCGATGCCGGGAATGCGGCCGAGGCGGAAGATCACGAAGCCCGCGAGCGTGGTGAAATCGTCGGAATCCGGGTGCTCGGCGAAGGCGAGACGGTCGAAGGCCTGGGATGCCGGCATCATGCCGTCGATGAGGAGCGAGCCGTCCTCGCGCTCGACCACGTTCGGTTCGTCGCCGACCTCGGGGATGTTGCCGGCGATCGCTTCGAGCAGGTCGGTCTGGGTCACGATGCCTTCGAGGCTGCCGTACTCGTCGACGACCACCGCCATCCGCACGGGCTTGGCCTGGAACGTCTCCAGCACCGCCAGGATCGACATGCTCTCGTGTACGACGATCGGCGGCTGGGTCGCCGCCAGGACGCTGATCGGCTTGCCGTCGAGGAGTTGATTGAGCAGGTCCTGCTTGCGCACCACCCCGACGATCTCGTCGACTTCGCTGCGGCTGACCACCAGCTGGGCATGGTCGCATTCCCGCACCGACCTCAGGATCGCGTCGGGCTCCTCGTCGGCATCGACCCACTCGACCTCGTGTCGCGGGGTCATGATATCGCGCACCCGGCGCTCGCCGATCGAGAAGATGCGCTGGACCGCCTCCTGCTGCGCCTCGCGGATCAGGCCGGCCTCCTGGCTCGCCTGGACCAGTAGGTTGAGTTCGGCGGTGGAGTGGAGCGAGCCTTCGCCGTGCCCGGCCTGCAGGCCGAACAGCCGGACGACGCCGTTGCCGAGACCGTTGAGGAACAGGATCGCCGGGCGGAACACGAACAGGAACAGGCCGAGGGGCCGCACCACCGCGAGCGCGGTGCGCTCGCTGCGCTGGAGTGCGAGGCTCTTCGGGGCCAACTCACCGAGCACGATGTGCATCGACGTGATGATGACGAAGGAGATGACCACCGCGATGGTGTGGGCGGCGGTGGTGCCGACCGGCTCCGGCAGGAAGCTCAAGGCCGGCACGATGATGTGCGCCAGCGCCGGCTCGCCGACCCAGCCCAGCGCCAGGGACGAAATGGTGATGCCGAGCTGCGTCGCCGCCAGGTAGGCGTCGAGCTGGTCGGTGGCGCGCTGAAGAGCGGCGGCGTGTGTGCGCCGCTCGGTGACCAGCTCGGCGACCCGACTCTTGCGCACCGAAACCAGGGCGAACTCGGCGGCCACGAAGAAACCGTTGGCGAGCACCAGGGCGAAGACGGCAACGAGGCCCAGCCCGGTCGCCCATGCGTCGTCGAAAATCGTCGTCTCCCCTGGTCAGCGGCGGATCTCTACCAGCTCCGCAGGTGACGGGCCACCGCGATCACGCACCCGACGATTTTCCCTGTGACCTCGACACGACCCTTCAAAATACAACCGTGCGCCTTCGCGCGCATCACCCCGTCCGCGAGCCAACCCAGAGGTGGCTCCATTCTTTAGGAACAAAGCTGATGCGGCACGGTTCTCGCGATGAATAGGCATTCCGTCCGACAAACGGGACATTGTCTCAGCAAATCACAGTATTAACATTTGTTATTTAAGATAAATAACGCAAGTTAATGCCATGATTCCTAGCTTAGGGCAAAGCAGCTTCGTGAAAGAAACAATCTTGATCACGGGTGGAGCCGGATTTATCGGCCGCCACCTTGCGAAGGCCCTTCTCGAGCGGGGCTATCGCATCCGCGTCCTCGACAGCCTGATCGAGCAGGTCCACGGCCCCTCCGGGAATACCAGCACCCTGCCGAAGGAAGTCGAAGTCATCATCGGCGACGTGCGCGACGCCAGCGCCGTCGCATCGGCTGTCAAGGGCGTTGATCGGGTGGTTCATCTCGCTGCTGAGGTAGGTGTCGGTCAGAGCATGTACGCGGTGGAGCGCTACGTCTCCGTCAACGATTGCGGCACCGCCGTGCTGTTCGAAGCGCTTATCAATCAACCAGTTAAGCGAGTCGTCGTCGCCTCCTCGATGAGTGTCTACGGCGAGGGGCTGTACCGCACGGTGGACGGTGCACTGGTGGATGATGCAGTGCGCCGCTCACGGCGGCCCGGCGAGCCTTGGGATCCACTCGATGCGCAGGGACGTCCCATGCGGCCGGTTCCCACGCCCGAAACCAAACTGCCCGCTCTCGCCTCGGTTTATGCCCTGACGAAGTACATGCAGGAGCGCCTAACGCTCACCCTCACGCCAGCCTACGGGATGGAGGGCGTGGCGCTGCGCCTTTGGAACGCCTACGGGCCAGGTCAGGCACTCTCGAACCCCTACACGGGCGTGTTGGCGATCTTCGCGGCGCGCATCCACAACGGTCAGCCGCCGATGATTTTCGAGGACGGCGAGCAACGTCGGGACTTTGTCCATGTGGAGGATGTCGCGAGGGCCTTTGTACTGGCTCTTGAGCATCCCGCAGCTGCCGACCAAGTCTACAACGTCGGTAGCGGCGTGGATCGCTCCGTACGCGACGTCGCCCACCTCCTCGCTCAAGCAATGGGGCGTCCGGATATCATTCCCGAAACGACCGGCCAGGCTCGCTCCGGCGACATCCGGCATTGTATCGCCGACATCACCCGGATCGAGCGCGAGCTCGGCTTCCAGCCTCAACAGGACTTCGCCGCGGGCTTGGCCGAACTCGCCGCCTGGGTAGCAAAGCAGCAGGCCGTAGACCGGGTCGCGGAAGCGCGGCGCGAGCTCGAAGCACGTGGGTTGGTGGCGTGACCGGCCGTCCTGTCCTCATCACCGGCGGCGCGGGATTCGTTGGGGCGAATCTCGCGGATGCGTTGGCGCGCGATGGACAGCCGGTCCTGGTCTATGACGCGCTCGTTCGGCCTGGGGTGGCCCGTAATCTTGCTTGGCTTCAGGCCCGCCATCCGGGTCTGATTCAATCGATCACCGCCGATATCCGAGACTCTGAAACCTTGAAGCGGGCAGTGGTTGGAGTCGAAGCTGTTTTCCACTTCGCCGCACAGGTTGCTGTTACGACCAGCCTGGAATCGCCTCATACAGATGCCGAGGTGAATCTGGTTGGGACACTCAACCTGCTTGAGGCGATCCGTGCGCAGGACCGTCGGATTCCGGTCCTGTTTGCTTCGACCAATAAAGTCTACGGCGATCTGCCCGAGATTACTCTCGACCGTATCGGTGACGCCTATCTGCCTGTCGATCATGCTCTTCGTGCGCGGGGTATCGGCGAGGAGCGACCGCTCGACTTTCATACGCCCTATGGTTGCTCCAAGGGCGCGGCGGACCAGTACGTGCTCGACTACGCCCGGAGCTTCAACCTCCCGACGGCAGTGTTCCGCATGAGCTGTATCTACGGTCCGCGCCAGATGGGAACTGAGGACCAGGGTTGGGTTGCCCATTTCCTGATCCGCGCTTTGGAGGGGTTGCCCATCACGCTTTACGGAGACGGTGCACAGGTGCGCGACATCCTGCACGTACGTGATGCGGTGGCGGTGTATCGTTCGGCCCTGGCGCGCATCGATGCGATCAAGGGGCGTGTCTTCAATCTTGGGGGCGGCCCGCCCAACGCCGTCAGCCTTTTGCAGGTCCTCGATCACATCTCTGCCCTGACCGGTCGGCCCATCGAGCGCCATGTCCGTGCCTGGCGGCAGGGCGACCAACGCTACTACGTCTCGGATACGCGAGCCGCGAATACGGCCCTCGGGCTCGGCGCCGTCATGGACTGGCGGGTCGGCATCGCCGATCTGGCGCGTTGGCTCGCTGAAGAACGTGGGATGACGTTGGGCCTGACACCCTTGGCAGGCGCTGCCGAATGAAAGTGGCTCTCGTCAATCCTCCGTGGGACTACCGCAACAGCATCTACTTCGGGTGCCGCTCGCCGCACCTGCCTCTGGAACTCGGCTACAGTGCCGCGTTGCTTGAGGCCGCCGGGCATGAAGCCCTGATCGTCGACGCTCATCTCGACGCGCTGACAGCAGTTCACGCCGCCGAAAGCGTCGCCAATTTCACTCCAGACCTGACTGTCGTCACGACCGCGCCAACGTACCTGTTCTGGCGCTGTGCGCCGCCGGAGTTGCGGGTGCCGCGTGGCTTTCTCGATGTTCTTGCGGGCCGAGGCGGCCGCACCGTCGCAGTTGGTCCGCACGGCTCGACGACGCCGGGGCCAACCCTCGACAAGCTTGCGTGCGATATCGTTGTGCGCGGGGAGTGTGAGGAAATCGTCGCACGCCTCGCCGATGCGGAGGACCTGAACGCGGTACCAGCGGTCGCGTTTCGCCAGGACGGATCGCTCGTGGTGACGGGTCCCCCGCACGCGAGCCGTTTCACGGACCTGCCGGCTCTGCGTTGGCCAGACCGCTGGATCTCCCGCCATACCCATCATCATCACCGGTTCGACAGCCCACCGGACGGGCCCGGCGCCGAGATCGAAGCTTCTCGTGGTTGCCCTTATCATTGCAGCTTTTGCGCGAAGATCGATTTTCGGGATGCCTATCGTCGACGCGATCATGGTCATGTTCTCGAAGAGATCGATGGGCTGATCGCGCAGGGCGTGACTTACCTCTACTTCATCGATGAGATCTTCCTTCCGCAAAGGCCGCTGCTGGAGGCGCTGGTTACCCGGAACGTGCGCTTCGGTGTTCAGACCCGTATCGATCTCTGGAAGCCTGACATGCTCGACCTCCTGGGTGCTGCCGGCTGTGTCTCCATCGAGGCCGGCATCGAGAGCTTGACCGAGGCTGGTCGAGCTGCCCTCGACAAGAAGTGTCGCGCCTCCACCGACAATCTTGCCGAGCGACTGATCTATGCCAGGCGCAGCGTTCCCTTTGTCCAGGCCAATCTCATCGCCATGGCAGGCGATGATCCAGCGATGGTCCGTAAATGGCGCGACCGGCTCCGCCGAGACGGTGTCTGGGCCAACGATCCGGTGCCGCTCTATCCCTACCCAAGTTCGCCGGATTATCGGCGCCTCTGGGGAGAACCCGACGACCAGGCCTGGGAGCGCGCCCATGCGCATTACCTCGCGCAGTTCGAGCGCTTCAGCGACATCCAGGAGGAGCAGCCACTGCCGCTTCGAGAACTGGAGGCCGTATGCGGATGCCGCTGAGGGATCATCCGCATGTCCTGATGACCGCCGATGCACTGGGCGGAATCTGGCAATACAGTCTCGATCTCGGTGAGGGCCTGGTGCGACGAGGCTTCGTTGTCACGATCGCCTTGCTGGGGCCGGTTCCAAGCCGCGAACGTCTCTTGGCGGCCGAAGCTGCCAGCGGCTGTCGGATTCTCGCCACCGGTTTGTCCCTCGACTGGATGGCAAGAGCGCCTGCAGAGGTGCGGGAGGCCGGAGCCGCTCTCGCACGTCTCGCTGTGACGTTGAACGCGGACATCGTCCACCTTCACTCTCCGGCGCTTGCCTCGCGGGACTATCACGTCCCGATTGTGGCCGTCTGTCATTCCTGCGGGGGGACATGGTGGGAGGCCGTCGAGACCGGCCCTCTACCCCCCGACCTAGCTTGGCGTCGCGATCTCACAGCCGAGGGATGCGCCATTGTGGATGTCTTGCTGGCACCGACACACGCTTTCGCGGCGGCAACGCAACGCGTCTACGGTTTGGTTGAGCGCCCGCTCGTGGTGCGCAATGGGCGTCGCTCTCCCATTGGCCACAGCCACTCTCTCCCGCCCCAGCCCTACGTTTTTACCGCGGGGCGTCTGTGGGATCGTGCCAAGAACGCGGAGACCCTCGATCAAGTGGCCGCGCGCCTTGACTGGCCGCTCCGCGCGGCCGGCCCGATGGAGAGCCCCGGTGGTGAGCGTGTGGAGGTGATGTACCTCGATTGTCTCGGTCGTCTCGACGATCAGGGCATCGCGGCCCAACTCGGCGAGCGGCCGATCTTCCTGTCGCTGGCGCGGTACGAGCCCTTCGGCCTGGCTGTGCTGGAGGCGGCCAGCGCAGGATGCGCGCTGGTTCTCTCCGATGTAGCGAGTTTTCGCGAGTTGTGGGAGGGAGCCGCGCTGTTCGTCGATCCCGAGGATGCAGGGGGGGCGGCAGCGGCAATCCGGGGGCTGGTCGAAGATCCCGACGAACGTCTCCGTCAGGGTTCTGCAGCCCGCACGCGTTCCAGTTGCTACGGGGTCGACGCGATGACGAGCGGCGTAGTCGCGGTCTTCCGCGGATGTTGGACGGGAACGCCTGTCCGTTCCCTGGCGGGGGCGGCCGCATGAGGATCGCCTACTTCACCCACTCGCTCGCCTCATGCTGGAACCACGGCAATGCCCACTTCCTCCGCGGTGTGCTGCGCGAACTGATGGCCCTTGGGCATGCTGTCGAAGCTTACGAGCCGGAGGGCGCCTGGAGCTTGGAGAACCTGATCCGCGACCATGGATCCTCCGGAATGGAGGCGTATCGCAGGGCTTATCCGGACTTGAACTCGGTGATCTATCCTCAGGTCGGCTCAGTTGTCGATCGCGTTGCGGATGCGGATGTCGTCGTCGTTCACGAATGGAACGCTCCCGAGCTCGCCGCTGCTTTGGGCGCACGGCGCAAAGGCGGAGCTCGCTACACGCTTTTGTTCCATGACACCCATCACCGCGCGGTCAGCGCGCCTGACGAGATGCGTCGCTTCGACCTTTCCGGCTTTGATGGTGTTCTCGCGTTCGGAGAGACCTTGGCCTCGGTCTATCGGGATTGGGGATGGGGGCAGCGTGTTTTCGTATGGCATGAGGCCGCCGACACCCGATTGTTCCATCCTCCAGCCGTCGAAAATGCGCGGGCCGGCTTGATCTGGATCGGTAATTGGGGTGATGACGAGCGGAGCGAGGAACTCGAAGCCTACCTTTTCGCCCCGGCGAACGATGCTGGCCTCGACCTCGATATCTATGGCGTCCGCTACCCGAAGTCGGCAATCCGGGCTCTGGAGCGCCACGGCGCGCGCTATCGCGGCTGGGCGCCGAACGCGCTGGCGCCGTCGCTTTTCGCGCACCACCTCGCTACGATCCATGTGCCGCGTCGCTTCTACGTCCGGCATCTTCCAGGTATCCCGACGATCCGTGTCTTCGAGGCGCTGGCCTGCGGTATTCCCCTCGCCTGTGCGCCCTGGGATGACACGGAAGGCCTCTTTCGGCCGGGGACCGATTATCTGCTCGCCCGCGATGGAGCCGCGATGGCGCGTCACCTGAAGGCGCTTCGCGAAGACCCGGACTTGCGCGCATCCCTTCGGGCGAACGGCCTCGCCACCATCGCGGCGCGTCACACCTGCGCGCATCGAGCCGTGGAGTTGCTCGGCATCGTCGCGGGCCTTCGCGCACCCGGGATATGCATCGAACCACTGGAGAGATCCGCATGAAGATCGCCTTCTACGGCTCCAGCCTCCTGTCATCCTACTGGAACGGCGCAGCGACCTATTATCGTGGCCTGCTCAGCGACCTCGCGCGGTATGGCCATCGCATCACCTTCTACGAGCCCGATGCCTTTGATCGCCAGCAGCATCGTGACATCGATCCGCCGCCGTATGCCGAAGTGAAAGTCTATTCCACCACGCTGGAGGAGATGCGTAGCGTGGCTGCGGAAGCGGCAGCGGCTGATGTCGTGGTCAAGGCGAGCGGCGTCGGGATCTTCGATGACGAGCTCTTACAGGGGGTTATCGCAGCGTCGCGACCGGAGGCAATCCGCATTTTTTGGGACGTTGACGCGCCAGCGACCCTCGCCGAGATGCGCAGCAATCCCGATCACGGGCTGCATCGTGCTATGCCGGAACTCGACCTCGTACTGACTTATGGTGGCGGACCGCCGGTTATCACCGCCTACGAACAGTTTGGCGCGCGCCGCTGCATTCCAATCTACAACGCGCTCGATCCTTCCACGCACCACCCGGTTCCTCCCGAACCGCGTTTTGCCGCAGACCTCGCCTTCCTCGGGAACCGCCTGCCTGATCGCGAGGCGCGGGTCGACGCCTTCTTCCTCGATGCTGCAATCCGGCTGCCGGGTCGACGCTTTCTGCTGGGCGGAAGCGGCTGGGAAAGTCGAGGCCTGCCGACCAATGTGCACCACCTCGGTCATGTCTACACGCGGGAGCACAACGCCTTCAACACGACGCCGCTGGCGGTGTTGAACATCGCTCGCGAAAGCATGGCGGCGGTGGGCTTCTCGCCGGCCACCCGTGTGTTCGAAGCAGCCGGAGCTGGAGCTTGCCTCATTACCGATGCCTGGGACGGGATCGAACTGTTTCTTGAGCCCGACAAGGAGGTACTGGTCGCGCGCGACGGGCGCGAAGTCGCCGAGCACCTTGCGGCTTTGACGCCGGCCCGTGCGCGACAGATTGGCGAGGGCGCGAAGGCCCGGATCAGCGCCGATCACACCTACGCGCGGCGCGGTGCTGAGGTCGACGCGATCTTAAGAAGCGAGGCTAAGCGGAAGGGCACCCTGACGCCGGCACGGAGCGTCGCGTGAGCCGCCCTCTCCGCCTCGTGGTTCTCGGGCTGAGCCTGTCGTCTTCCTGGGGCAACGGCCATGCCACGACCTACCGCGCTCTTCTGAAAGCCTTTACCGCCCGCGGCAACGACGTGCTGTTCCTGGAGCGCGACGTGCCCTGGTACGCGGAGCATCGCGATCTGGCTGAACCAGGTTTCTGCCACTTCGCGCTCTATCCGGATCTTGCGGCGCTGGAGGAGCACCGGGAGGCGATTGCATCGGCCGATGCGGTCATCGTCGGGTCTTACGTGCCCGACGGCATCGCCATCGGCGACCGTATCTTCGATTGGTCCCGTGGGCTTCGGGCCTTCTACGATATCGACACGCCCGTCACACTGGCACGCCTCGAAGCTGGGGATTGCGCCTACCTCGCTGCACACCAGATCGCGGAGTACGACCTTTATCTGTCCTTCACCGGCGGCCGGACCCTCCGCCTCCTGGAGGAAGCCTATGGCTCACCGATCGCCCGTGCCCTGTACTGCTCCGTCGATCCGCAGGCCTATCCTGCGCTGGAGCGTGAGGTGGTCTACGATCTCTCCTACCTCGGGACCTATAGTCTCGATCGCCAGCCAACGCTGGAGCGCCTGCTGATCGAGCCGGCGCGCCGTTCGCCGGACCTCCGTTTCTGCGTCGCCGGGCCGCAATATCCGGATGGGATCGATTGGCCGGCGAACGTCACGCGGATCGCGCACCTGCCTCCTGACCGGCACCCGGACTTCTACGCGGCAAGCCGCTACACCCTGAATGTCACCCGGGGGGACATGATCCGCGCGGGCTACAGCCCGAGCGTACGTCTGTTCGAGGCGGCCTGTATCGGCACAACCATCATCAGCGACACATGGGATGGCCTCGACACCATCCTGACGCCGGGCTCCGAGATCATCACGGCGCAGGAGCCTGAGGACGTGCTGTCGATCCTGCGGCTGCAGCCGGAGGCGGTTCGCCGTCGCATCGGCACGGCAGCCCGAACGCGGGTCCTTGCCCGCCACAGCGCCGCGCAACGCGCTGCGGAACTGGAGGCGATCCTACGCGGCGCTATCGCGGCGCGCGTCGTGACGACGGCAGGCCCTGATCTGCTGGAGGAGGTCGGCGCATGACCACAGGTTCGATCCGCGTCGGCCTCGTCGGGGTCGGCAATTGCGCCTCATCCTTCGTGCAGGGCCTGCACCATTATCGCGAGGCCGACCCGGCCGAGACCGTGCCGGGGCTCATGAACGTGTCGCTCGGCGGTTATCACGTCCGCGACATTGCAGTGGTGTCGGCCTTCGACGTCAATACCCGCAAGGTGGGACGCGACCTTGCCGATGCGATCGGTGCCCCCCCGAACAACACGATCCGTTTCGCGGAGGTGCCGCCGTCCGGCGTCATGGTGCAACGCGGACCGACCCTCGACGGGCTCGGGCGCTACATGCGCGAGGACATCGTCGAGGCGGAGGATCCCGCCATCGATGTCACGGCCGAACTGGAGCGCACGCGCACGCAGGTGCTGGTCTCCTATCTGCCGGTCGGCTCGCAGGCCGCTACGGAATACTACGCCCAGTGTGCCCTCGATGCCGGCTGCGCCTTCGTGAACTGCATCCCGGTATTCATCGCCTCAGACCCGGAATGGCGGGGGCGGTTCGAGGCGCGCGGGCTGCCGATCCTCGGCGACGACATCAAGAGTCAGGTTGGCGCGACCATCGTGCACCGGATGCTCGCCAACCTGATGCGCGAGCGCGGGGTGCGTCTCGACCGCACCTACCAGCTTAATTTCGGCGGCAACGCCGATTTCAAGAACATGCTCGAGCGCGAGCGCCTGGAATCGAAGAAGATTTCGAAGACCCGGGCGGTGACCAGCCAGCTCGATGTGCCCCTCGATCCCGACGATATCCATGTCGGTCCGAGCGATCACGTGCCCTGGCTGACGGACCGGAAATGGGCTCAGATCCGCCTGGAAGGCACGGCCTTCGGCGGGGTGCCCCTGTCGATGGAGCTGAAGCTCGAAGTCTGGGATTCGCCGAATTCCGCCGGCATCGTGATCGACGCGGTGCGCTGCGCTCGGCTGGCGCTCGACCGTGGGATCGGCGGGGCACTGATCGGTCCGTCGAGCTACTTCATGAAGGCGCCGCCGCAGCAATTCACCGACGCGGAAGCACGGGCGCGCACACGCGCCTTCATCGCCGGCGAGCCGGAATCATCCGCCGTGGAGGCGGCGTGACCCGGATCGTCCTGGTCCGCCACGGCAGCCATGACCGGTTGAACCGCATCCTGTGCGGGCGGATGGAGGGCGTTCGTCTGAGCGAGCAGGGCCGGCGCGAGGCGAATTTCGTCAGTGCCGCTCTGACCGGAACCGGGGCGACGGCGCTGCTGTCGAGCCCGCGGGCGCGCACGCTCGAGACGGCGGCGCCCATCGCCAGGACTCTCGAACTGGGCATCGCCGAGGAGCCCGGCCTGGACGAGATCGATTTCGGCGATTGGACCGGCCGGCCCCTGGCCGATCTCGCTGCCGATTCACGCTGGCAGGCCTGGAACACCCGCAGAGCGGACAACCGTCCGCCCGGCGGCGAGAGCATGGGCGAGGCGCAGGTTCGCGCCATGGCGGCCCTGACGGGGCGACCGGAGGGATGCCTGATCGCGGTCAGTCATGGCGACGTCATCCGCGCCGTCCTGCTGCATGTCCTCGGGCTCTCCGTCGCGTCCTATGATCGCCTCGTGGTCGAGCCGGCCTCGATCAGCGTCGTCGAGCTCTGGCCCGGGGGCGGCCGGGTTTACAGCCTCAACGGCACGGCTCACCTGACATGAGGGGTTCGCCATGATGAGATCCGAGGATCGCCTGCGGGGCGAGATCGACGCGCTCGGCCCGTGGTTCCACAACATGAACCTCGACGGCGTCTGGACCGCCCCGAACCATTTCCTCGGGGATTATCCGGCGCTCAAATGGCGCGGTTTCGCCGATGCTCTTCCGGCGGACCTGACGGGAAAGAGCGTTCTCGACATCGGCTGCAACGGCGGCTTCTACGCCATCGAGATGAAACGACGGGGCGCGGCGCGGGTCCTCGGCCTCGATTCCGATGCGCGCTACCTGGCGCAGGCCCGCTTCGCCGCCCGGGTGACGGGACAGGACATCACCTTCGCGCAAGGGTCGGTCTACGACGTCGGGGCGCTGGGCGAGCGCTTCGACGTCGTGCTGTTCATGGGCGTGCTCTACCACCTGCGGCACCCGCTCCTGGCGCTGGACCTCATCCGCGAGACCGTGGCGAAAGACCTGCTGGTGTTCCAGTCGATGCAGCGCGGCTCGCGCGAGGTGGTGCCCGTGGCCGGCGACTACGATTTCTTCGAACCCGCGCCCTTCGCCGAACCCGGTTACCCGAAGCTGCACTTCATCGAGGAGCGCTACGCGGGCGATCCGACCAACTGGTGGGTGCCCAACCGCGCCTGCACCGAGGCCATGCTGCGGGCGAGCGGCTTTGCCATCGTGGGGCACCCGGAGGAGGAGGTCTATCTCTGCCGTTGCGCGGAGAAGGCCGAGCCCGGGGCGGTCTATCCGGCGCGCCCGGCACAGGAGATCCCAGCGTGATCGAAGCCGCGATGCTCTGGAACGAGCCCAACAACAAATCCCATTGGGACCCGGAGCTTGACCCCGAGTGGCGCCTGTTCGCCGAGATGGTGAGCGCCGCCGGCCATGCCATCCGGGCGGAAAACCCGAGCCTGCCGCGGGTGCTTGGCGGGATCTCGCCGATCGATCCGGGCTTCATTCGGCGCATGGAGCGGGCGGGCGCCCTCGATGCGGTGGATGCCGTGGCGGTGCACGGCTTTCCCCTCGATTGGAACCTCTGGCAGGTCCACGAATGGCCGGCCAAGATCGCCGAGATCCGGGCGGTGACGCACCTGCCGGTCTGGGTCTCGGAGGTGGGCATTTCGACCTTCGGCGCCGAGGAGGTGCAGCGCTGGGGCGTCGACCGGACGGCGGAGCTGCTGATCGGCCAGGCGCCGCGCATCCACTGGTACAGCCTCTACGATCTGCCGCGCGAATGGGAGGCCACCACCCGCCATCGGGAGGCCGAGGGCTCCTCCTATTACCGCCATTTCCACATGGGCTTGCTGCGCCAGGACGGCACGCCGAAGCTGGCCCTGGAGGCGTTCGCCCGGCATACCCCGGCGTTGGGGCTGTGCCAGTGGTTCCACTACGAGGACCACCGCTTGGACGAGGCGGTGGCCTGGATGAAGCACCTCGGGGTGACCTACCTGCGTACCGGCCTGTCCTGGGCCGACAGCTTCCGCCCCAACGCCCTCGATTGGTTCGATCGGCAGATGCGGGCGCTGGAGGATTTCGACGTCACGGTGACGTTCTGCTTCACGCCGGAGCATCGCGGGCTGGCGCCGCACCACACCAGTCCGCCCCAGGATCCCAACGAGTTCGCCGAATTCTGCGCCGCGATGGTGCGCCGCTATGCGCCGGGGCGGGTGAGCGCTGCCGTCCACCGGTGATCGTGTTCGGCAAGCGGGATCGCCCCCAAGACCCGCGCGACCTCATTGCGGAGATCGCGGGCGGGCTCGGGGCGGCGCGAGACGCCGAGGGCCTGCGCCGGCACGAGGCCCTGGCGGCGGCTTTGATCGCGGCCGGGATGTTGCTGCAAGGCCTTGCGGATGCTGACCTTTCGGCCCGCGGCACCGATGCCCCCTCCCCGGCCCAGGACGGCGCGACGGGGCTGATCCTGCGGCTGGCCGAGGCGGTCCTGGCCTCCTGGGCGGGCGGATTTCACCGCGACGTGCCGGATCTCGACGGGGCTCTTGCGGACCTCGCCGGGCTGGCCCTGCCGCCGGAGATCGCCACGCGATGGGCCGAGGGCTTTGCGTTTTACGCAATCTATCCAGAGACTTACGGGATCGCCGCGCGGGCCGCGGGGCTCGCGCCGGACACGCTGGTGATCGGCCTGCGCAGCATCGGGGCGCCGCTCGCCGCCATGGTGGCGGCCGGGATCGGCAGCCGGCGCCTGATCACGGTGCGGCCGGTGGGGCACCCGTTCCGGCGGCACCTGGCCCTCTCGGAGGCGGTGGAGGCGACGATCCGGGCGGCTCGGAATGTGGCCGTGGTGGACGAGGGGCCGGGCCTGTCGGGCAGCTCCTTCGGGGCGGTGCTCGATGCGCTCGACCGGCTCGGGGTGGCGGAGGATCGGGTCACCCTGTTCCCGAGCCACGACGGAATGCCGGGGCCGCAGGCCTCGGAAAAGCACCGCCGGCGTTGGACGCGGATGGCCCGCCGGACCCTGTCGTTCGACGCCTGGGCGGGCGCGCCGAAGCGGCCGGACCAGGCGCTCGGGACCTGGGTCACCGACCTCGTGGGGGGTGAACCGGCGCCCCTGGAGGACATGTCCGGCGGGGGCTGGCGCCGCCAATTCTGGGCCGATCCGGCCGACTGGCCGCCGGTGAATGCCTGGCAGGAACGACGCAAGTTCCTGATGCGACAGGGAAACACCACCTGGCATATCAAATTCGCCGGTCTCGGATTCGAAGCCCGGCGCAAGCACGCGACGGCCCGGGCGCTCCAGGCGGCCGGGTTCATCCCGGAGGTGGCGGGCCTGCGCCACGGCTTCCTGGTGGAGCGCTGGTATGGGGAGGCGGTGCCCCTGCGGGCGGACCAGGGGGAGGCCTGGATCGCCCGGATCGGCGACTATCTGGCCTTCCGGGCCACGGCGTTTCCGGCCCCGCCGGAGGCCGGGGCGGACCTGTCCACGCTGGTGGCGATGGCCCGGCACAATGCCGGGGAGGCCCTGGGCGCGGAGCGGGCGCGGGCTCTGGAGCGGTGGTCGGAGGTTCGGCTCGCGGCGCTGGAGCGGGGGGTGCGACGGGTCGAGACCGACAACCGGATGCAGCCCTGGAAGTGGCTGACGCTGCCCGATGGGCGGCTCCTGAAGGCCGATGCGCTCGACCATGCGGCGGGGCACGACCTGATCGGGGCGCAGGATATCGCGTGGGATCTGGCCGCCGCGATCGTCGAGTTCGACCTGCCCAAACCGGCCGGCGTATACCTGCAGGGTCGCGTCGAGGTCACACGGAATCGCCTCCTCGATCCGGCCCTGATCGATGTCATGCTGTGCTGTTATGTGGCATACCAGATAGGTGCGCTCACCCTGGCCGTGGGTGCCACCCGCGACCCCGCCGAGGCCGCCCGGCTGGGGCGGCGCCGCGCGGATTTTCGTCGCCGCCTGCACGAAGCGCTTGACGCCTTTGGCGGCTGAACACCCTGCGGCACGGAAGTTCGGCCTCAGCGATTCGGCGGGATCGCGTAGGTGCCGGTGGCGTGGCAGACCAGGGGGGCGCCGTCCGGCCCGGTGATGTGGACCTCGCCGACCGCGAGGCGCCGGCCGAGCTTGAGCAGGCGGGCGGTGCCGAGCAGCCCGGTGGGTCCGGGCCTGCGCAGGAAGTTGAAGCTGAGGCTGGTGGTGACGGCGAGCGCCACCGGGCCGAGGCTGGCCAGGATCGCCGCATAGAGGGCGTAGTCGGCCAGCGCCATCATCGACGGACCGGAGACCGTGCCGCCGGGGCGGAGATGGCGGTCGTGGTGGTCCATCCGCATCCGGGCGAGGCCGGGGCCGACCTCCACGAGGTGATAGGTCCGGCCGCCGGCCTCCATCTGCGGGAAGGCCGAGTCGAGGAAGGCCACGGTCTCGGCGAGGGACAGGGCTTGCGGCAGCGCGTCCGGCGACGGATCGGGCGAGGCGGCGGAGGCAGGTTCGGGCGAAGTGTCGGGCAAGGTGTGGGGCAAGGTGTCGGGCAAGGTTTCGACCCAGTGTTCGGACAGGCTTCACCTTGCAGCATGCTCCGGCATGCCCGACAAGATCGGGGATGAGCCCGAACCACGACGCCTACGACCCCGCCCTGATCCGCCGGGTACTCACCGAGACCCGCAGCATCGCCCTGGTGGGCGCCTCGGCCAATCCGGCCCGGCCGAGCCACCACGTCATGGAATTCCTGCTGGCGCGCGGCTACCGGGTGATCCCGGTCAATCCCGGGCTCGCGGGGCAGAGCCTGCTCGGCCAGCCCGTCATCGCCCGCCTCGCCGACCTGACCGAGCCCGTCGACATGGTCGAGATTTTTCGCAGTTCGGATGCGGCGGGTGGGGTGGTGGACGAGGCTCTGGCTTTGCCTTGGGTGCCACGGTTCATCTGGATGCAGATCGGGGTGCGGGATAACGCCGCTGCGGCGCGGGCCGAGGCGGCGGGGTGTGTGGTGGTGATGGATCGGTGCCCGAAGATTGAGGTCCAAATCCGATAATCAAACAAAATGACAGGCTTGAAAATATTTTGCAAAAGAGTGAGTATGTATTAATCTAGAGCCATTTAAAAATAATTGGGTCGATTTATGTCTTCATTAGATTTTGATCTTGAAAAAAGCTTATTCAGGGAATTTTAGGATAATAACAGAATAAAGTTGGAGTTAGCAAAAAATACTCTGGTTTCTCTGATAAATTCTTTGACCGCCGCCTCCGATGTTGTAAAAATCTCAAAGATCGAGGGAAGAGTTAAAGAGAGAGAGGAGTGTGTCAGTAAATTTTCTAGAAAATATCGCACAGACCTTGAGAATAAAAACCAGGAGTACAGCATTAAAGACCATATAACGGATCTAATAGGGGTTCGGATTGTTTGTCTATATGAAGATGAGATATTACACATAAAAGATATCATTAGTTCGAATTTTGTAATAACAGGTGTAACGGATAAGATAATTGAAGTAGAGGGAACGGAAGCAACGTTTGGCTACAAAGGATTGCATGTCGATTTGAAGCATAATTCCAACCGGCTTAATCTTCCAGAATATTCAATTTACAAAGATTTTAACGTCGAAGTACAAATAAGAACAGTAGTTCAAGACTCATGGAGCATAATTGATCATAAAATAAAATATAAAAAATCTATTCCAAATGATTTGAAGCGACGTATCAATACTCTTGCTGCTTTGTTTGAGCTTGCCGACCGAGAGTTTCGCGCTATTCGGGATGCGACTATTGTGGAGATACAGAAAGCAGAAACATCGGAAATCGAAGTTGAGTTTGAAGTCGAGGCGCCTTCTATAAGCTCCGGAGTGGTAGTATCAACAATAGGAGATTTGGTTGGCATAAACACTCTCGATGCTTTTAGCTTCGAGAAGGTCGCCAAGATATTTTTCAAAGATTTTGAATTTGAGCCTTACAAAGTGGATGGCTTTGTGCAGGAAATCGTTAGATGCAGACCCTATATTACGAGAGCGAGCTTCAACCGAATTCTCAAGGAGAATATCTTGGAAATAAACAAATATCGAGATGAAACGGGAATTTCAATGAATCCGTACACGATAATTAGGCACTGTCTTTACAAAGGAGATAAGGCAAGATTTAGAAGCATCCTGAGTTCACACGCTCGATCGAACTTTCGGCAATGGGAGCAGGGTCAAATTTACTTAGGACTAAGTGATGGGTCGCCAGATACGTCAAAGTAATAATACAAATATAGAGTTCTGATCTGTTTCATGAAATTGGGCTAAACTGGGTCTCCGCCATCAAAGCCACAGCCACAAAGCTAATCCCAGCCGCGATAGCCAAATACAGCCCCACCCAACCCACACCGCCCCATTCCGACAGCCGCTGCGCCAGATACGGCGCGGCGGAGGCGCCGAGGATGCCGGCGAGGTTGTAGGTCACGGAGGCGCCGGTGTAGCGCACGCGGGTGGGGAACAGTTCGGGCAGCAGGGCGCCCATGGGACCGAACAGCCAGCCCATGGCGAACAGGCCGAGGCACAGGAAGCCCAGGACGAGGCCGCCCTGGCCGCTGCCGAGCATCGGGCCCATCAGCAGGCCGAGGCTGGCGGTGAAGACGAGGCCGGAGAGCAGGACGGGGCGACGGCCATAGCGGTCGGCGGCCCAGCCCGAGAGCGGGATGCCGAGGCCCATGAACAGCACGGCGACGCATTCGAACAGCAGGAAGGTCGGCCGGGTGAAGCCGAGGGTCGAGACGCCGTAGCTCAGGGCGAACACGGTGGAGAGGTAGAACACCGCGTAGCAGGCCACCATCGCGAAGGTGCCGAGCAGGGTGGCGCGGATGTATTTCGTGAAGATCACCGCCAGCGGCACGCGCTCGGGGGCGGCCTTCTCCAGGGCGGCCTTGAACACCGGGGTCTCGGTGAGTTTCAGCCGGACATAGAGCCCGACGCCGACCAGCACGGCGCTGGCCAGGAACGGGATGCGCCAGCCCCAGGCCTGGAAGTCGGCCGGGCTCAGGGCCAGGGCGAGGCCGAGGAAGCCCAGATTGGCGGTGATGAAGCCGACCGGCGCCCCGAGCTGCGGGAAGATGCCATAGAGGGCGCGCCGGCCCGGCGGGGCGTTCTCCACCGCCAGCAGGGCCGCGCCGCCCCACTCGCCGCCGAAGCCCACGCCCTGGGCGAAGCGCAGGACGCAGAGCAGGAAGGGCGCCCACCATCCGGCGGTGGCATAGGAGGGCAGGCAGCCGATCAGCACCGTCGACAGGCCCATGATCATCAGGGAGGCGACCAGCGTGGCCTTCCGCCCAACCCGATCGCCAAAGTGCCCGAAGAACGCGGCGCCGAGGGGGCGCGCGATGAAGGCGATCGAGAAGGTGGCGAAGGCCGCCAGCGTCTGCACCGCCGGATCGCCGGGCGGGAAGAAGATCGGCCCGATCACCAGCGCGGCGGCGGTGGCATAGACGTAGAAGTCATAGAACTCGATCGCGGTGCCGACGAAGCTGGCGATGAGGATGCGGGCGGCCGGAACGGTGTCGCTGGGCAGGGTCGGGCGGCTGGCGGGCTGGCGGAGGGCTGTGTGGCGGGG